>JBBQMJ010000014.1:0-19270 GCA_038328815.1 Fimbriimonadales bacterium
GGCGAACAAGTCGCTGGGCAACTACGCCGACCAGTGAGCTTGCGACTAGGTAAGGCTCAACGCCCATGTCCATCAAACGCGTAATCGCGCCCGGAGCGTCGTTGGTGTGCAGCGTGCTGAACACAACGTGGCCGGTAAGCGCAGCGTGGATCGCGATTTCTGCCGTTTCATGGTCGCGGATTTCTCCAACCATGATCACGTCAGGGTCCTGCCGAACGATGCTTCGAAGGCCGTTCGCAAACGTGAGGCCGATCGCGGCGCGAACTTGAATCTGGCTGATTCCAGGCACCTGATACTCGACCGGATCTTCAATCGTGAGGATGTTCGTCGAAGGTGACCAGATTTCCTGGAGAGACGCATAAAGCGAAGTGGACTTACCAGAACCGGTAGGACCTGTAGCAAGGATGATGCCGTGGGGAACCGCAATGAGCTTGCGGAATTTAACGAGCATATCCGGCTGCATACCAAGCTCGGCCAGGCCGAGTAGGGCAGTCGTCTTGTCCAAGATACGCATAACGGCGCGCTCGCCGAAAACGGTTGGGACGATGGAAACGCGGACGTCGATCTGGCGACCAGCGATCGTAATCTTGATGCGGCCGTCTTGGGGAAGACGCCGTTCGGCGATGTTCATTTCGCCAAGAATCTTAAGTCTCGACACGATGGCTGCGTGCATCCGCTTGGGCGGACGCATCATGTCGTGGAGCATGCCGTCAATTCGGTAGCGAACCTTAACTTCGCGCTCGTACGGCTCGATATGGATGTCGCTCGCCCCGTCTCGCACAGCCTGCGCGAAGATGAGGTTGACCATCTGGACGACAGCAGTCTCGCCCGCCATTTTCTGGAGGTCGGCAAGATCAGTTGTGTCGTCGAACTCGGCGCTGCCGGTTTCCTCTCCAGGAAGGCCAGCCAGAATCTTCTCAAGGAAATACTCCTCGATCTTCTCCCGAATTAGATTAGGGTCAGCTAGAACTGCGCGAACCGGCTTGCGGATTAAGATGCCTAAATCGTCCACAGACGATAGGGACTTGATGGAGCCCATAGCGACAACGAGCACGCTGCCATCCATAGCCATTGGAAGAACTTGATTCTTGAGTGCAAAGTCTCCAGGCGCAAGGGCGAGCGCTTCGGGCTCGGGCTTGGCAAGGTTCAGGTCTACGAACTCAAGGCCAGCCTCGGCTGTGACAAGATCTGCGGGATCTTGGCCAAGGGAATCGCTAATGCCAGTCTGGGGGTGATATATGCTCATGCTTGGAACCGTGAGTACCGTAGCGCCTTTGCTAACGATAGTTTAGCGTAGGTATCGGTCTTTCGAGCGACCCTTGTCCTGGTGTGATTTACGCCCAGGCGCTAATTTAGGTTCCAGAATGGCTTATGCGGCCGTTTCGTCTTGCAGAAGTCTAAGGAGTAATTCCCTAGATTTACGGGGTTTGTGCTGCAGCGCCTGCATCACAAAAGCTGCAAATTCCATATCGGTTGCCTGATAGACAAGGTCCACAGGTTCGCCATTGATCTTTGCCGTAAAGCCGCTTGATTCCGCCTTTCCTGTTAAGGGTTGGAAAATGCGTAGGTCTTCTGGCCTAGTTGGGTTAGTGATCAGGGCCGCAAAGTCGGTGGTTTGCCACTTTTCAAGGATAAGCGTCATGTTGCGCTCGACGTTTAAGCTGTAGTCAATATTCAGCTCTTTGAACGTTGCAGAACCCGTATGGTGTAGGAATGCTCCGTCCGCGATCCAGAGCGAAAATCCGGCAATGCGAGCGCGAATATTCAGATCATCGTCTTCGAAGTTGCCGATACCGAACCGCGGGTCAAAACCGCCGATCGCGCTAAGGCAGTCGGGGGAAATCAAAATGAAAAGTCCTCGCACCTGTGTCGCCTCAGTAGCGGCGGAGTGGTTACGCCTGTGGAACTCGGCTGCTCGGATCTGCATGGTCGGAACGTCTTGGTAGATTCCGATCTCAACCTGCTGCGCCCCATTGACGTAATTGCTAACCGGTCCGATGATGCCGGGATTCTTGCCCGCCTCGTCTAGGTTCGCGTAGGCGCAGACCATTTGGCAGATGCAGTCCACAGCTGGGTAGACATCGTCGTTCACAACCCCGAAGAGATCGAACCAGCTGTCTTGCCACAAGGCTTCCAGTCCTGCGTTAGCGCCGGCGCCGTACCCAAGGTTCACGGGACTCTCGACAATCTGCATCAGATGCGGAGCACCTTCCGCGAATCCCTTAAGCTTCGCGTTGTCAACCGTGTTGCAGCCGTTGGCGACAATCGCAAACTGAATCTCACCCGGGTAGTACTTGCTAAGGTTGACGGCGGCTTCAATCGCCCTGTCCGCGTTGACGGTCGGCATGGAAATGCCAAGTCGCGGCCAGTTGGGAAGTTGCCCCTCGCCGATAACGGCAATCGTGTACATCGCGTCGTCCCTAAGACCTTCTGTGATCGTGCCAGGCCAGCGGGCGGCTTGAGAAAGGAAACGCACCTGGCGATCCTTGAAATTCTCTTTGATGACCTTGGCGAATTCTTGCGGTGTCCACTCGATGGTGTGGTGCTCGTTGAAGGGCTTGTCCTTGAGCTTGTTGCCAGGGGAGTGGGTGTCTCGGTTCGGGGTTGAAATGACAATGGTGCCCTTGCAGGAGTCAAGGGCTTTCAGAAAAGCGACGGGATCGGGCAAGTGCTCGATAGTTTCAAAGCTAGTGACGAGGTCCGCTTTGGAGTAATCGACAGCGCAGACATCGGCCTGGTTGAACTTGACGTGGCGGTAGCGCTGGGTTGCGTAGGCGACGGTTTCGGCATCAATATCAAATCCGTTGACCGTCTTGGCAAAGACCGAGGCATAACTGCCGCCATAGCCTTCACCACTTGCGGCGTCAATGACGTTCTTGCCTTCGTACCAGGGTCGGAAGTAGAGGTAGCGCTGCCAGTGGAACATTTCCGTGGCGGCGTCGGCCAAGCCGGGGATCATGCGCTCGCCAGTCCAGGCGAGAGAAGGGGCGGGGGGTTGGGTAGCTTGGCTCATTTCCAAGCAAAAGTATTGGCAGGCACGGCCATTTGCAAGAGAGAAAACTTAAAGTAATTTGTGAGAAAGGGCGGGGAAGGCGGTAATGGGTGGCAAACTTTGGAAGGATCGGTGTTACGGTATTGCGGTGTTGCGGATCGGTCGCACCCTTGATTCCCCCAAAACCGCAATACCCCGATACCGTAACACCGCAACACCGCAGCAAACACCATGGACATCGACCCAAGAGACCTAATCGAAGCGAACGACGACAAAAAAGAAGCGTCCAAGAGCCGGTTGAACGCAGCCGTTGCTGTGACCATTGCCTTGCTTGCCACCTTCATGGGCATTTGCAAAGTGAAGGACGACAACATCTGCCAGGCCATGCAGCAAGCGCAGGCCAAGCAGGTCGACTCGTGGGGCTATTACCAGGCGAAAAACACCCAGGAGAAAATGTATGAAGCGGCCGTTACCCAGCTTGAAGTTAACTCGGTGAGTCTGTCGGGCGCGGCTCTTGCCAAAGCGGACGCTGCCAAGAAGAGCTTCGCTGAACTAGCGGCCCACGAGAAAGAAACCAAGGACAAGGTCAAGGGCGACGCAGAAGGGTTTGCGAAGAGTTACGACGACCTGAACTATAAGGACGACCAGTTCGATCTGTCGGACGCCACCCTAGCCATCGCCATCAGTCTCCTCGCGGTCACATCTTTGACCCAGAAACGCTTCCTCTTCATCTTCGCCATGATCCCAACCGCGATAGGCTTGCTGATGGGTTGCGCAGGGCTATTTGGCTGGCACATCCACTCGGACTACATTTCGAACCTGCTCTCGCTTCTTGAGTTGGTTCCCCAGGCTGTCATTCCGAACTCCGTGTGAGGAACCTTGGTGTCAGAGCTAATTGTTGATGGGTGGCGCAGGTCATAGATCGACGCGGTGCTTTCGGCATATAGCTAGTAAGCCCAGATTCCTCACACAGAGCTCGGAATGACAGCCATAGTAGCTCACCGCTTCTTGGCGACTACCTCGCCGCTCGTCGGGCCTTTAGACAAGTCCATAACGACCGTTTTCTTCGTGCCCGCGACGACCAAAATGGGTTGCCCATTGCTTAGCCACGCGCCGGGCACCCGCGCCGACCAAATCCCTTCGCTAACCTCCGGCACAACGCTCTTAGAGCCCTGCTTCAAAACAACCTTCTCGGCCCCAACGACCTCGCCCGACAAAACGCCGCCGGACGATTTCGTAAAGCTAAGGAATGGCGTGTCCTTCAATATCGCCTGATGCATTGCCACTTGGGCGTCTAAGTCTCGACCACTGATCGGCATCTGACCCGCGCCCGAGGCCATGCTGCCAATTTCCTTCTTGAGGCCCGAAAGGCTTCGCTTACGAAGCGAATCCAGCGCGTAGTTGGCGCCAAACGGGCCATGGCATCGAGAGCATTGCTGGTCGAAATAGCTGACCGGACCTGTCGAAAGCGGCTTAACAAGATGAGCCCCCGGTCCTGCGCCGCCAGCGAGCCCAACCAAGACCCCAATCCCAACACAGCCGCTCCAAATCCTCATTTCGCACCCGAATAGCTGAGGCGATAGATTCGGTTACGTGAATCGTCGGTCCAAAGCAGAGTTCCGTCAGGCGCTTGAATCACATCTGCTGGACGAGCGAGAATCGAACCGCTGCCGTCGATACACCCCAGCACCATGTAGTGTCCGTAGGGTTGTCCGGTGAGCTTGTCAAAGAACGTCCGCTCGATTCGGTAACCAGCCGGATGCTGCCGATTCCAAGACCCGTGGAAAGACATGAATGCGTCGCCTTTAGCGTCTGGAAAAGCATCTCCAGTGTAAAAGCACCATCCATTAGGCGCCCAGTGTGCCCCAAAACTGATCGCAGGCATGATCGTCTTTTCCGCCCAATCGATCAGGTCGGGACGATTAGCAAATTCGGGGCGTGGAAAACGGCCCGCCACAAAGAAGGGGTGGCCATAGAATCCTCCCTTCACGTAATGGTTGAACTTCTCGCCTGGAATCTCATCGGTGATCGGCTGCCGACCTTCTTTGTCGCCATAAGAAGCGCCGTACCAGTCACTTCCATGATCCATCCCCCAAACCTCATCGGTTCCTGGTCGAAACAGAAGCTTTTCCGTATTCCGTAAACCAGAGGCAAAGAGCGTCTTGCCGTGGCCTTCGGCGTCGTAGTGCCAAACCTTTTGGCGGTCCGTGTCCATTTGGTCAGTCGTATTGCCGCTGTCGCCAATGGAAGTGTAGAAGCCCGTGTCGTCAACGAGAATGCTGCGCCACCAGTGGCCGCCAGAAGGAAGGCTGCCATTCGGAATAATCGTACGAACGTCGTTCGCAACACCCGTCCCATCGGTGCATCGGGCCTTAAATATCCCTCCCGACTGGGTAAACCAAAGAAACCCATCCTTCCAACAAAGTCCGTGAACGCTTGGATACTTGGAAACGAAGGTGGCGATCTTCTTATATTGTCCGTCCACAAGTCTCAACGTGGAGATCGTGCCCCTATTCGGCTGGGAAACGTAAAGCGCGCCGTCATCGCCTAAGGCCAAGAACCGAGTCTCACCGATATTCTGCGCGACTAAATCGCACCGATAACCCGGTCGAATCCAGAACTTAGGCACCCCTTCACCAACCTCGCCTTGAGTCTGAGTTGCAGCGACCGCGGACGCCTGAATGACCAGGGAAACAATCAAGAGGGCAAGCTTCGGGGCGGACATCAAATGTGTTATACGCAATGCGGGCGGGCCTCGTGGCGGGAAGAGACTGCTGGGGTGCACCGCCAGATCAGGCACTCCAGAAACACTTGCCCACATCCACGCCAAATGTTCGTATATTGTTGCCATGGCATCTTCAACAATTCAAGGCGACCTGTGGGGAGTGTATGCAGAGGACTGGGCGTACCGCACCGAACCTGGGACCGCCGCTCTATGGCGCACGATTCTGGACGAATGCGAAGTCGCCCCCGGCAACGAGCTCCTTGACCTAGGCTGCGGCGGTGGTGGGCTTGCAGTTCTTGCCGCCGAGAGAGGAGCAACCGTAAGTGGATACGATGCCTCCGAATCCCTTTCACGAATCGCCGCTCGCCGCGTCCCAAGCGGCGACTTTCAGCTCGGCGACCTTGAATCCCTGCCGTACGCCGACGCCTCCTTCGACATCGTGACCGCCTGCAATTCGCTCCAGTTTTGCGATGACCAGAAGAAGGCGGTTCTGGAAGCCAGACGCGTGGTAAAGCCGGGCGGCAAATTGGCGATCGGCATGTGGTGCGAGCCTGAGCGCTGCGAGATCAGCGCCGTGTTCAAGGTCATACAGTCAACAATGTCAGCGCCGCCACCCGACAAGCATTTGAGCCTAGCCGTGCGGGAGCACCTCTTGTCGCTCCTTGCCTCGGCGGGAGCTACAGTGCATTCAGAGGGCGAAGTGGAATGCGTTTTTGAAGCGGCAAGCGATGAAGATGCATGGCTAGCCATGCGCGCGCCGGGCGTGATGGTCAGCATCGCGAGGGCGATTGGCGAAGACCGGCTGCACGAAGCCGTGATGGAGGGCTTAGCCCAGTTCAGAACGCCTTCCGGCGGATATCGAATGGCAAACTGGTTCCGCTACGTCCTTTGCAGCTAGTGGGAATTGCCCCAGAATCTGACGTCGTGAGGACGCATGTCCGCCCCGAAGCCAACGTTTGTCGGAACCCTACCAGGGTCGGGACTGTGGTGGCGGACCTAGCCGCGCTTTTTAGCATAAGGCTCAGCGTGGACTGTCGAACAGGCGCCAACTTTGGCCACGGCTGTCATTCCGAACTCCGTGTGAGGAATCTTGGTGTCAGAATTAATTGGTTGTGGCTTGCGGTGATGTCCCCGAACGGCGGCACGAACCAACCTCCGCCTAAGTTCGGAATGACGACGTTTAAGTCCTCAAACCCGGCGGCGTCCAGCCAAAGTCTCGCGGGCTAAAACCGGACCTTGCCTGGTTCCATTACCTTCGCGTGGCCATCGGCGAAGCCGACGTTGTCCATTCCATCATGGCGGCCCGGTTGTGGCAGGAGTTCTTTACCGCCAGCCGCATTCTTGACCAAAAGGCTGCAATCGAAATCGAATGGGGTCACCTCCGGCCGGGCGATCTTATTGGAATCCTTTCTGTCCAGTGACGCGTTGAGCGCGTACCCGTAGGGGTGCAGTCGTCCAGTAACAGCTCTTAGATCTGGACAATCGTAGACGGAGTAATCCCTCACGTAAGGGCTTAGCTCGTCAGCCCAGTGGGCAACCGGCACGGTGCGGTCGTCGTAGTCCACTTCGTACAACTTTTCTGCCCAGGCGAGGTCCCTGACGTTTGAAAGGCACCCGGTCTTTCTGGCTGCAGCCCTTGCGCTTGCATAAGCTGGGTACATGATCCACAATGCAATAGAAATTGCGGCGCAACCGAGCAGCACAAGCCAGACCGGGAATCGCCTTTCTTTTGGAGGGGGATCCTGCCTAGGGTATTCGGTCATGTGGCACCCATTATACGACGGAGGGATCGTGGATGGTCACGGGGCGTTGTCGTATTAACGCGGTGCCTGTGAGCACGGTCCCTCGACTTCGCTCGGGATGACACCTAAGAGCGCGTGCGACATGAGCCCCTACAGCCCTGCAAACCAGTCGTACCCTTGCTCCGCCCAATAATCCTTTGGTCGATCATCGGCGTAGGTCATCGACCCAACCCACTTGATATTCTTCACGCCGTACTTCACCGGAATGACCAGCCGCAGCGGACCACCATGCTCATCGGGCAGCGCCTCGCCGTTCATTTCGTAGCAAAGCATCGTCTGCGGATGCATAGCGCTTTCCATGTCAAGTCCCACATAATACGCGCCGTCAGCGGTTTCCATGCCGACGTACTTCGAGAAGCCCTCGTGCCCCGGGAGAACCTTGGAGCCATCCGCCATCATCACCGGATACTTCGTCATGACATCGGAAAGACGAACGCCGGTCCACTCGACCGTCTGCGTCCACCCTTCAATGCAGTGGAATTCCGTCACCTGAGTAGTCTTCGGCATCTTTAATAGCTCGACCATAGAGACCTTGATATCATCAGCACCAGCGCCAGAGATCGTGAATGCATAGTCCTCGCGTGTCGCATCACCCTGGCCAATATCTGAATTCACGCGCACCGGCTTGGTTAGCTTTTGGTTCTTAAACTCGGGCGTGTTCTTTTGGACAAGGTCCTTGCTCAGGCTGTCCGTGAAGTCCAGGGAGCGGCGCAAAGGCCAGGGAACGCCCATGTCTTGAGAGCGGCTAGTGATAAACCGGATACCCCCATAAGCGCCAAAAACCGAAATCAGCGCCCACACAAAGCTGCGCCGCGAGATGCGCCGCATCTTCTGCTCATCGGTCAGGTTCTTCTCGTCCATCAAAGCCCCTCCTCATCGGCAGGCGCCATTTCATACCCGGTGACCATCGCCCTAAAGTTATTCCAGCCAGCCTTGACCACCTGGGCGACATGCACTAAAAAGAACGCGCAAAACGAGAGCATCAGGATGAAATGCAGAATCCGAGCGAACTCATACCCACCCAGCAGCGCGGTAAGCCAAGGAAGTTGCAATGGCCGAAAGATCGCCAGCCCAGTGACCAGCGACCCAAATCCCATAAAGATGATCCCCGTGTATGCGAACTTCTGTGCGCCATTAAACTTCTGGCGCGGTAGCGATCTCTTGGACAAATACAGGTCGTGAAGCACAACTTGGATAGCCTGCTTAAGCGACTTCCGGTCCGGCACAAACTGCCGCCATTCACCAGAAAGAAGCAAATAGAGCACGTACAACAAGCCATTGATCGAGAACACCCACATGAACGTGAAGTGCCACGCCATTCCTTCCGCCAGGCGCGAATCCCAACCGAAGCGCTTGTACCAACTGTCAGGAAAAAAGTGGAATCCGAAGATGCCGTAAACATCGTTCGCCCAATAGATCAACACGCCGCTCCAGATCATGATGAACAGAACCGGAAAATTGATCCAGTGGAACCAGCGGATGGCAAGCGGATGCTTCTTCTGAAGCACCTGAAATTTAGGCGCTAAATGGCCTGAGTCAATGGTCGGTTGTTGATCAGCGTGAACCGGTGGCGTAATTTCGGGCTCTCCCATTGACATCTCCTGCACTTATAGATGGACACCGCGCACCAATTGAGATGCGAAGGACTATCAGTCTAATACGCGAAATGGCAGCCGGAGCGGGATAGTTCCAACAAACAGCGAAGTTTGTTGCAAAACTTAGCGGAGGGAACGAGCCAGCGCAAGAGCGTCATAGAGGGGCTCAGGACCCTCATAACCAACGACTTTGCCGTATTCCGTGCCGTTGGGGCCAATGACACGCAGGTCAGGAAGCTCGTAAACCCGATACTGATAGGCGATGTCCTGCCGCTTTTCAACGTCAATGTCGACAAGCACGACATCTTGAGCCTGATCGCTAAATTCGCCGGTAGGGAAGACTTCATCCCGGTAAGCCTTGCATGGCTTGCACCACGAGGCGTTGAAGTCGATAAGGATGAGCTTGTTAGTCGCCTTCGCCTCAGCAATCGCCTTATTGAGATCGTGCGTCCAAACAGGCGCCTTGCGTTTGGCGCTGCCGCGGTAGACGCCAATGCTTGCCATGGCAACAACGGAAATCGGAACAATCCAAAGTGGGCTCACTTTCATCTTCAGGTTGGCGTGGGAGAGCCTAAATAATATTATCGGACACCCAGAGCCTTAAGCTACGCCTTGGCTTCGGGCGCAGCGGGGGGAGGCGGCTCCGGCGCAGCCTCAGACTCTACGGTCTTCTCGTGTCGGACGGCGATCGTGTAATCCGAGGCGATTACGGCAAGGCCAGCAATGGCGGCAAAGACTGGCATCAGGAGGACACCTGCCACCCCAAACGCCAGCGGGAACTCATGCTTCACGTTGCCCTGCTCGTCCTTGATGACGATATGCCGCGCCGTACCCTCTTCAATCAGCCTCTTGATCTCGTTTAGGAGATTCTCTGAAGTGACCTTAAACTCTTCTGTCCATGATTCCGTCGTGCCAGCCATCTTAATAACTCCTACTAGAACCAGTGTATCCAGGTTTCAGTTCACTGCTTCGCGTAATGCGCCGCGACCGCAAGAACCGTTTGTAGAGCCGGGGACGGGTCTTTTTCTCCGCCCGCGTTGATAATCGCAATCACGATGAGATTCATCTTAGGGAAAATTGACATCTCAGCTCTGAAAGTCCCGTTCGAACCATTGTGCCCCTGCATTTGCCCGAGCTTTGGAAAGTCTCGAATGCCCCAGCCGCAGGCGTACTTGCTATCGCCACTAGGCTCATCGGCGCCCTGATGCAACCGCGCGACAATCTCAGCCTTTAGGAGGCCATCTTCTCCCTTAAGGCCCTTTAGGTGTTCTCCCGCAAAAATAGCGAGGTCAGCAACCGACATCCACATTCCGCCGCCCGCCCCCGCAACCATAATTTCGAGCGGCCCCTTGAACATGACTGGCTTCAATGCGCCCGGCTGGCCAACGTGTCCGCTTGGCCTGTTTTCGGGCAAGGTCTCCGTGCCAATGAAGCTGTGCTTAAGGCCAAGGGGAGTGAAAATCATGTCGCGAACGAGCTGTTCGTAAGGCTTTCCTTCGGCACGTTCTGCAATGACGCTAAGCAGCGCATAGCCCGCATTCGAGTAAGCAAATTCAGTCCCCGGAGTGCTCGCCGGCTTTCGCGAAAGGATGTCTTTGGCATATCGCTCCCGAACCTTCGTAGGATCAGTTTCATTCCCGACGATGCGCTCAACGGTCTCGCGGTTGAAGCCCATATCCTGCGGAATTCCACCCCTGTGATGCATGATTTGCTCGAGGGTCGCGGCCTTGTAGCCGTCATCCATCGGGAAATCCTTGAGGGCTTCGCCTAAGGTTGTATCCCAATGCAGTTTGCCTTCTTCAATGAGCTTCCCGATAATCGTGGAGCAGATTGGCTTGCCAATCGAGCCTATGCTCCAAGGCTCATCTTCCGTTACGGTTGCCTCTTTTCCTAGCTCTCTAACGCCCCTAGTCTCTACAGTCAGCTGGCTACCTTTGAAAACGGCAATTCCAATCGCGGGAATGCCGTTGTCTTTCCGGATCGATTCAAGGAGGGAGCCGAGGTCCGTCCAGTTGCTGTAGTCCTTGGTTGGCGCCGCCGAACCCATATGGAGGTTGAGCCTGATCAGCTTAATTGGCGCGGTCGTCGTGTGCTGCATAACAACGTCAAGCTGAATGGCGTTCATATCCTCGATCACCGCGTGGTAAGAGCCTTCCTTCTGCTCGATCACCTTCACGAGTTTGAAAGGAGCGCCTTGCTCAACCAGATCCTTAAGTCGCTCGACCCGTTGATCCACAGGCACGTCGGTTGAGCAGCGATCAACGATAAAGGCTTTGAGCTTCGCTTCATCCTTGGTATTCATCGCCTCGATGAAGGCGGAGAAGAGCTTGTCGGCGTCCGTTGCGCCTTGTGCCATCGGTTTAGCGATGACGAGGGCGAAGGACAGGATCAGGGTTAGGAGAAAAGCTAAGCGTAAAACCATCAGCATTAGAACGCAAGCTTATCTCCGAAAAGTTTCGTAGACCCAATCTTTCTTTACCGATGGGTACCGTAAACGAATGGCAACGCTGTGGGGGATTGATCTTGGGGGCACGAAGATTGAGGGAGTCGTGCTACCGGACTACCAATCTCTTCAGCCCATTTGCCGAATCCGCGTACCCACACAGGCAGAACGCGGGTATGAGCATGTTCTCGGCCAGATAGACCTTCTCGTGAAGGAAATGGTTGGCCACGCAGGCGAGCGCCCTGGGGTTATCGGTTTCGGAACTCCCGGTATTACCGATCCGAAGTCTGGCCTGATGAAGAACAGCAACACCCAGGCTCTCAATGGCAGGCCCCTTCGCGACGACCTTTGCGAGCGTTTAGGAATGAAGGCGGTCCTTGCAAATGATGCCAACTGCTTCGCATTGGCAGAGGCGGTTTATGGAGCGGGGCAGGGAGCGGGCTCGGTGTTTGGCGTGATCATGGGAACCGGTGTCGGCGGCGGCATTGTTATAGATGGACGCGTGGTCTCTGGTGCGCAAGGGATCGCAGGCGAGTGGGGCCATAACGTACTGGACCCCGATGGCGAGCATTGCTCATGCGGGAAGCGGGGCTGCGTAGAGACGGTACTTAGCGGACCTGGCTTAGAACGCTTCTACCGCCGACGGTCAGGCAGGAGCCTTAAGCTTCCGGAGATCGTAGATCTTGCCCGTCAGGGCGAGGACGAAAACGCGGTCGAAACTCTAAACCGTTTGGTGACCTTCTTTGGACAGGGACTGTCGGTTGTCGTCAATATCCTGGACCCGGAGATCGTCGTGCTTGGCGGCGGCGTTGGGAATGTTGACGAACTTTACACGGGAGGCGTGGAGTCGCTAGCAAGTTGGGTGTTCAACGATTCTCTGCAAACCCGGCTAGTGCGACCGCTTCTCGGCGACAGCGCAGGAGGTTTTGGCGCGGCTCAGCTTGCGAAGGGTTATTTAGAGGGCTAGCGGAGCCAACAGCTTGGATCATCCCGGGGGACGTGCAAGAAATCAGCAACCGCTGTTTAATAGTTCGGTGCCATAGGTCGCTCAAATAACGTTGCTTGTTGCTGACATCTACGCCGAGTTGCGTGTCACCGATGTTCCCAGCATAAAAAAGAACATCAGATTTTGAACGAACCTTTCACCTTTCAAGGCCGCCAAACAAAGCAGGCCACTGGTCTGTCTTGTTAGTTGTATTAGGAGGAGATTTGTGAACACTCGAACATCAAAGGGTTTGGCACTTACAGCGCTTGCATGCGTATTTGGGCAGGCTTCGGCCATTTTTGGAATCAGCACCGGGCCGGGTAGCACCGAAGTAGGTTTTTCGACAGTTGGCCAGGTCAATGGTGGTGGCGGGGTCGTATTTGCGCCTCACTGGGTGGCAAGCGCAAGCCACTTGGGACTTGGAGACTTTGTCCTGAACGGAGTGACTTACCACCCAGATATTCATGTGACTCAAAGCGCCTACGACACTACGCTCTACCACTTCAGCGCCGCGTTTTCGGATTTCACACCCCTTTACAGTGGTTCGCCGGTGGGCCAAGAAGTCACGATGGTCGGTTATGGTTTTTCCGGCACGCAGCGAGCAGATCACTTGGGTTACACCTTGGCGGGCGCGTCGGGAATCAAGCGAAGCGCAACGAACACCATTGGCCAAGTGGGAAATTTCAGTAAGAACGGGGGCCTGTTCTACTACATGATTGCCGACCTTGATACGGCCGACGCCGCGACTCCACCCCCGTACACACGAGATAATCTTGGCGACGGCGGACCAACTACCAACGAAGGTGGTGTCGCTGGCGGCGATTCTGGTGGCGGGTTCTTTATCAATGACGGCGGAGTCCAGAAGCTTGCCGGCGTAACAAACTTTTCCTGGTTTGACGATTCCGCGCCGACTGACCAAGGAGCCCAGAGCTTGCTGTACGGCTACGGTGGGAGCGGGGCAGCCGACTTTTCCGAAGGCCCAGTTCGCGACTGGATCGACCGCACGATCGCACCCGAGCCCGCGACAACGGCGCTCATCGGCGGAGCGTTCCTCGGTCTTCTAGCTATGCGCCGAAGAGCCTAAGTTGTTGCGCTGTATTTCGAATTTGAGCATCTCGAAGGGGCCAAATCCTCATGGCCGCGCTTCGAATTACCAGGAAATGCAAGTTTCTTCAAGTTAATTGTCACAAACGAGTCCTCTGGAGACAATCAAATACGAACAAACCGTTCGTGTTTGTATTTCGGAGGATTTACATGTTTTCAAGGAAAGCAATTATTGGATGTATTTTTGCCACTATTGCTGCGAGCTCGTCAGCCGCGAGCCCTCAGCTGGTAGGCACTTTATCATTGGATTTGCTCGGCTATGTGAACAACGATGGCACTTTTAAGTGGCAGGTGCACAACACCAACCAGATCGTTTACACGTACTGCATGAGTACTAACAACTTCATCGGACCAAACCCGCAGCAATATAATGTCTGGTCGATTACCGGTTGCTCGGCAACTGACATCGACAACAGCGGCTTGATCGTGCCCAACACAATGCCCGGCCTGAACTCCACGAAGTTCCTGGAAGCCGCGGCATTTGCCGAGACTCTGGGCGGACCTTGGGGCATTGGCGGCGTATGGGATGCCAACAATGCTGCGATCCACACCATGGAATCAAACGGCGACATCAGCTACGACGGTGGGGACGTAAGCAACTTCCTTTATCTGTCAACGGCAAACGCCGATGGTGGCGGCCAGCCGCAAGCCATGGTAACTCCGGAACCAGGCACGATGGCACTCGCCTTTGGCGCGGTTTCGTTGCTCTCTCGACGACGACGCAAGAACGCCTAGCCTCCATAAAGCAATCAAAACCTCAATCGGGTCCGCGCAGAGAACTTGCACGGACCCGAAAATGTTTATGGTGCGGGTGAAAGGACTCGAACCTTCATGCCTTGCAGCGGCAGAACCTAAATCTGCTGCGTCTACCAATTTCGCCACACCCGCACGCCCGTTCGGCGGAGCCGAACGAGAGGGAAGGATACCACCGACGTCTGGGACTGCGCATCAAATGCCCTGCTGATTGCCGCGAAGTTAACGTCCAGTGCCGCCGATACTCGTCGGGATGGGCCGCACGATTTTCAGAAGCATTAGGCGCTGAAACTCAGCTTTGGTCATATCAGGACGTGGGGTAATTGATTTGATGCCATCGACCCGTACGAGGGTCAGCCGCAAGACCGTGTCCTGAAAATTCGGCTGGCTCGCCAGCATCCCCATCTCGCTCAGATCTAGTCCGGCCTTATAGGTAATCAGATAGTTGCGTCCATCTACCGTGGTCACGTCGCCGCGGGACCAACTTAGATCCAAAGCGCCGAGAATGGTGAGGCTGGGATCACTAGGTCCCTGGCTACCCATTCCCCCTATCATCATCAGTGGCGTGAGCGAGTCAAGGGCGCCTGCGGATTCGGATGAGATTTTGGCCGCTACAAATTCGGCGGGAAGGTCGGATGGTCGCAAGGCGTAGGGGTACCCAGCCCCCTTCAAGACCATCGCAAACGGGCCTTGAACGCCGGGCGCGTGGACGGGCATTGGGACTGGCGGGATAGTTAGGACCCCAATTTGCTTAGGCGGTGCTTGCTTGACGTACTTCGGGAATGGACGAAGCTGGTACTGCCCGAGAGAAAGAGAAGCGGCGAGGGTAAGGGAAGCAAATACAAGGTGCCGGAATGTTTTCATGATTATTGACTCTGCCTGTCGGCTCTCTTTAGGACGAGTGGGCGGGTCGTAACGGACTGGATGCGCCTGGAAATGGCTCCGCGAAGCGCAGAGGGGCCATAATGCGATTCGTGGACGACTTGCGCGGAAAGATCGATGACCTTGCCAGCCTGATTGACGAGTTCAAACTGGCAGAGGCCACTTTGCAAGGGGCTGACTGGAAGGTTGGGTTCAAAAAGCGGTCGTCAAAGACAACCCACGCGATGGTGGAAGTCCATTCGGATGAGCATTCCGAGGTTGCACACGAAGCAGCTTTGCCGGCCGTCCCAGTTGTGCAAGCGCCCGTTGGCATCCCCGTCACCAGCCCAATGAATGGCATCTATTACGCTTCGCCCAGCCCGTCCTCGCCACCCTTCGTCAAGGAAGGCGAAAGTGTCACAGCGGGCCAAGTCGTGGGCTTGATCGAAGCGATGAAAGTCTTCAATGAGATCGTGGCTCCAACGAGCGGCATGGTGACCAAGGTAACGGCAGAAACCGGACAGCTTGTCCAGCCAGGCGAGCCGCTTCTCTACATCGGTTAAGGTTTCTCCGGGAAGCTTTTCGGACACCTTCACTCCACCCCGCGCTAAGCCGTAGATGGTCTCTTGGGAATATGTCGATAGTCGACCACTCCCGTCAACTTCGCCGCCCACCCCGCCTCTCCGGACCTAGCAAATGCATAAAAACCGCCACCGTTTGCATCCCCATCTTGCCGTTCCGTGCGGGAGGAGGGGGTGGCTCGCTCCGGCGAGACGGGGCGGTTCCGGTGCCCGGATGAGCGGCGACGATTGTGAGTCGAATGGACACCTTCATCCAATTCGTCAGGCCCACCTGCCCTCGCCGGCCTTCAGCAGCCAAGTAGTTTGAGATGAGTGCAATTCAATATTGAACGCGCCTTCACAAAGTATCCTTAAGGGGCCATATGGGTGAGTTATTGAGCGGAGTGGAGGAGAGTTCTAAGAAAGCCGGCAGACCGATCCGGGTTGGCATGCTTGGGTTTGGCGTTGTTGGCAGCGGCGCATATCGCATGCTTACCGACAACCGAAGCGCGATCCTGCGCAAGGTCGGCACACCGATCGAGATCGTTAAAGTCGGTGTCCGTGACCAAGAAAAGCCGCGGGCCGTCTCTCAGGATCTTGTCACCACCGATCTGAATTCCATCGTCGATGACCCTTCCATTGATGTAATTCTGGAACTCATGGGCGGGCTCGACCTGGCGGGAGAATTGGTTGAGCGGGCCCTAAAGAACGGGAAACATGTCGTCACCGCTAACAAAGAGCTCATCGCCAAACGCGGCGCCAAATTAGTATCACTGGCGGCGACCCAAGGACTAGACCTGCATTTTGAAGCCGCTGTCGGCGGTGGAATTCCCCTAATCCAGCCCCTCAAGCACCAACTCGCTGGCAACGAAGTGCTGAAGATGATGGGAATCCTCAACGGGACCACCAACTACATCCTCACAAAAATGACTCAGAACCACTTGGGCTTTGAGGAAGCCCTTGGCGAAGCTCAAGCCCTCGGCTACGCTGAAGCCGATCCGAGCAGCGACGTCGACGGCTTTGACGTTCAGTTTAAGCTCGCCATCCTTTCCTCGATCGCTTTCGGCCACGAGGTCCTGCCTGAAGCAATCTATCGGCAGGGAATAAGGGAAGTTGCAGCTCAGGACATTGCCTACGCCGACATGCTAGGCTATGTGATCAAACTGCTCGGCATCGTGGACGCCCTTGAAGATGGCGGCATCGTCGCCCGCGTACACCCCGCCCTAATTCCAAAAGCCCATCCTTTGGCAAGCGTGAGCGGCGTGTATAACGCCCTCTGGGTACGTGGCGACTTTGTCGGCGATCTGATGTTCAGCGGCAGGGGCGCGGGGAGCGATGCCACAGGCTCAGCAGTGGTTGGTGACCTTATCGACGTCTGTCGAAACATACTCCTTGGCGGAGCGGGCAACACATCCACTTACGATTTGCCCGTGAAGACGCGGTCGATCGACGAGGTAACTAACGCCTTTTACGTCCGGCTCATCGTATTGGATAAGCCGATGGTTCTAAGCAAACTCGCCACCGTATTCGGGCAGCGGGGAGTATCGCTATCAGCAATGGAGATGCGAGTGCTGGATGCGGAAAAGCAGCACGGCGAAATCGTATTTCTGGTCCACCCATGCCTAGAACGCGATTTTCAACAGGCAATAGAAGAACTGCGATCCGCAGAGTTTGTCCTTAAAGTTGCCTCATGGATGAGGGTGCAGGCCTAATGCGAATTGCATGTGTTCAATCCGACGTTGTCTTTAACGATCCCTTGGCAAATGCCGAGCGGGCCGTTCGCGAATTGGAGCGGCTGTCAAGTGAGCATGGGGTGGAGCTAGCGGTATTTCCGGAGGCATTCCTGACCGGTTACTGCGTAGAGAACCGCGAGGGTGCCTGCAGCATTGCCATCCATCGCAATAGCGCTGTATTCGAAGAACTTGCTCAAGCCTGCGAAGAATATAACTTGCTCGCGGTGATCGGATTCGCTGAGACAGACGGGGAGCAGATTTATAACACGGCTGTCCTGCTTGAACCAGGGGAAGAGCCAAGGTTCTACCGTAAGTCTCACTTGCCCGAACTGGGCTTGGATAAGTTTGTAACTCCTGGCGACGAGTTGCCAGTTTTCGAAACCCGGCTCGGAAACATTGGCATTCTCATTTGCTACGACCTGCGAATTCCAGAAGCCGCAAGAACTCTAGCCTTGAAGGGCGCCGAGATCATCGTGCTGCCGACCAACTGGCCTAATGGAGCCGACATATCGGCTGACTTCATCAGCATCGCTCGCGCGGCAGAAAACCGTGTCTTTCTCGCCACTTGTGATCGCGTCGGGACCGAGAACGGATTCTCCTTCATCGGTAAGAGCAAGATCATCGACGTTTCGGGAACGGTTCTCGCATCGGCAGGCGCTGAGGAAGAGGTCATCATGGCGGATGTTGACCTTACAAAGGCACGAAACAAGAGAACGGTCACGATCCCCGGCAAGTACGAGATTCAAGTTTTTGACTCACGCCACCCACACCTGTACAGTGCTCTTGTCGAAGATAGATGACCGGCTTGCAGTACTAGATTTTCCTTGGGCGTAGAGACTTAAGGCATTGATCGGCCGAAGGATGCCGTAAACTGAACCGAAGGGTCACCAGTAATCGTCAGACTCTTGGTATCACAATGCGAATTCGAACCAGCGACACTTCAACCCGTACTCAGCTTGCTTGGGGCATTTCCATCGCGATCGCATGCGCGATTGTCATCGGCTGCGGAGGCGGTGGTGGAGCCGATTTCACTGGCACCAGTACCAATGCCGGCACCAACGCCGGAACGAATGCGGGTACGAACGCTGGCACCAACGCCGGAACTAACGCCGGCACCAACGCCGGAACGAATGCCGGAACGAATGCGGGTACCAATGCTGGAACTAACGCGGGTACAAACGCGGGTACAAACGCAGGCACCAATGCGGGTACTAACGCGGGCACAACGGCTGGAACTGGCCCCGAAGTCTTTTACTCCTACGGCATTGCCAATGGAACCAACGTAGCCGAGAAGAATCCAACTGACGCTTCTGACCCGGTAACAATTCTAAGTCTTACCGACAACTATCAAGGAATTGCCAGCACCGTGAGCGGGTCAAACCTAGGCTATGGCTATTCGCCGGTAGTCGGGGCAAACGCTTTGTACGGCCTTTGGGAAGGCGCGGATACGATCATCTCGCACGGCACTCGCTTGAGTAACAACGTTTACATCGCCGTTGGCAGCATGCAGTTCGGCGTCGATGGCACGACCGTTTTCTATACGGCCGTAACCAGCGAAGGCAACAATTTCCTGTTCAAGGTCACCCCTCACACGAACATCGTGACACTCGATTCGGGCGCTGAAGACATGGCTCTCGATCCAACCGGCACCGTGGTCGTCTACACCAAGTCAACAGGCGGCTCTGCCGAAATTTGGAAGATAAATGTTGACGGCACG
>JBBQMJ010000015.1:0-18451 GCA_038328815.1 Fimbriimonadales bacterium
AAGTTTAAGGTGGAAGATCGTCTGGGCTGGACGGTCGCGGAAGTGAAGTTCCAGCGGGCTAGCGGCGAGTAGGGTGAGTCGTAGCATTCATGGTCGAAGTCGCAAACCTTGTCCAGGCGACGAATTTGAGACTTTGTAACCTACTCGCGACTGGTAACGAACGCGAAGATTCCCAAATCATTGGTGGCATCTTCTCACCATATAGCAAAGACACGTCTTGTCCACCCGACGAGGTTGCGGCTTAACAGCCTGTTTGTTAATAGCGAATGGGCGTCGGTTGGTTCTTACCGGCGTTCCCCGTCTGGGATAGCGGTCCGAGTGCCAGTATCAAGGGAAACCCAAATTGCACGGATTTCGTAGACCGAACTATATGAACCTCATTGCCCTTTGCATGGCTGTTGCTGTTCAACAACCCGCGGCGCCTGTTGACCCGATCGCTAAGATGATCGGCAAGAAGGCTCCAGCGGTGACTTTGAAAAGTTCAAAGGGCGAGGATGTTGACCTGGCAAAGAAGTTTGGCAAGCAGCCCGTCGTGCTGGTCTTTTACCGCGGGGTTTGGTGACCCTTCTGCCATCGCCTGCTCGGAGAGCTGGGCAAATTGGAATCCGAGTTCGCCAAAGCGCACGCCATCATCTACGCCATTTCGAACGAGGGACCTGACAAGCAGGACCAGATGCGGGCGAAGGAAAAGTTGGGCGAACCGTTCGTATTCCTAACCGACCCTGAGGGCAAACTAGCCAAGTCCTACGCGGGCACGTACACCGAAGGGCGCATGGCAACGATCCTCAAGCCAGCCACGATCGTCGTTGGGCGAGGCGGCAAGATCGTGTACGGTGTGTCCATTGAAGACTTCCGCATCCGCCCACCGGCTCAGGCCGTCCTCGACGCAACTCGCAAGTCAATGGACAAGTAAGCGACGGCTCAGCGATTTGCGGACGCGGCGCCTGGTAGGGCCGGTCCTCTAGTTCATTCGGTGCAGCCATATAGCTAGCGCAGCCAACAAGATCCAGACAGTCGCGAAGAGCCAGGGGGAGGCGAGGGAGAACCAGAGGCTTCGGCCGTACACCTTCGCCATATCCTTTCGGTGCAGGATGTTGTAATCCTCGAGCTGCGGGTTCGCTTCCAGGAGGTCGTTCTGTTTGATGTGCCACCTTTCGATGATGTGGCAGGCACCTGAGATTCCAGGGAATGCCTGGATCGAAAGAAGCGTCCCCGCACAGCAGAGAATGAGTGGGAAGGCGAGGCGGTAGGTGACGCCCCACTTGAAGTCGCCGCTGTTCATTGCGACCGCATAAGCTGATACCAAGAATGATTGCGAAGTGATGTAGGTCATGAGCCGACTCGTCAGCACGCCCGATTCATGCTTGATCTCTTCCCGGCAGATCCTGAAAGTCTCCAGAACGTGAGGGCTGGGCTCGTTCGATGATCCGCTCATGCATCAAGAATAGCCGCAACGCCGGAAGGAGGCTTCCTTGCAGGCGCCCCTAAGTCCGTCCCAGTTTGCAAATGACAATTCCCGCCCCCGGAACTCCCGGAACGGCGGCACGAGCCATCCCCCGCCTACTGCCCGGCGGAGCCCCAACCGTTTCACATGGAGACCACGCGTGTAACCCTATTAGTCCGGCAGCTGAAAAAGGGCCGGGATGGTCTCAGCTTGGCAAAGTGCAAGCTCCGACGTCTGTGGCCTGAGTCGCATTAACAACGATCCCCACATACGTTCTGTCTTTGTAGACCAGCGTCACCGGATTGAAGTAAATGAGCTCGATATGATAGGTGCCTGGTAGGAGCTCCCAAAGTTTGAACTGCCCACCGGACACGGAGAACGTTGTGTCGACATTGGTGCCGATTGGATAGCTATTGCCAGCCCAGTAGCTTGCAATTACCTCGGTGAAAGGCAGCGTGTTCAGGCCGTCCGTAGCAAATCCAGAGATACTTCCGGCTAGCTTTTGCTCAATGGCTGGGATAAATGGCGAGAGCGTGTAGTGGCCATTGCCGTCACCGCTAAGAGACTGATGAAGGTTAAAGTCGAGCAGAAGGGTCGTAGTCGTGCTCGCTTGAATACCGTAGCTAATATCAATGACAACACCATTTTTCGCGGCGTCTGGCACCGAGACCGCATGATTTCCGCGACCATCCACAACCGCGGCGCCGCTGACAAATAGGCGCAGCTGGCTGTACGAGCCTGGAGGAAGCTCGGCTTGACCCAACGTAGTTGGCGTCATAGCAAGGTCCAACAGGTTGTAAGATTTGTTAGGCGAAGCCACGGTAACCCACTGGTTTCCAATCATCGCCTCGACCTTGGGGATGGTCACCTCGACGGCCGTAATGGTCGGATCAGGCGGGGTCGCGTCGACCATATGTAAGAGCAACGTGCCGTTGCCGTTGCCCGTGTTCGCCATGCCGCCGCCACTGCCACCGCACCCGCAAAGGACTGCCGTTGCCGCTATCAAAAGGAATCTAAGGCGCTCGATTCTAGAGGATGTCATAGGACCTCCCATGGTCGCTGTTCTTAACGCTTTGACCAAGCATTGAGCCCTTATGGTTCGCATTTGCCAACGAACCAGGTTCAATAGGTTGCCAAATTGGATTGGCTCAGGCAAGCCCCAATCAGTTATGGCAAATGTCTAATGGCCGAGCGCGAGTCCGACCTGGTTGATGACCACCGCCCCAATGTAGGCGAGCACCGTCATGTACGTGAACACAAAGATCGGCCATTTCACGCTATTGGTCTCGCGTTTGATTGTTGCGAGCGTAGACATGCACTGGCAGCAGAGTGCGAAGAACACCATGAGGCCGATGGAGGTCCAGGGCGTCATGAGCGGCCTTCCATCGGGCCAGGTTGAATCTTTCAATGATTTCTCAAGGTCGGCATGCGATCCGTCAGCTTTCTGCTCACCTAAGTTGAAGATGATTCCCAAGGCTGGAATGACGTTCTCCCGGGCTGGAAAGGCAGATAGGATGGCGGTAGTGATGCGCCAGTCGAATCCGGCGGGAACGAACACGGGCTCGACCGTCTTGCCGAAGCGGCCGAGGAAAGAGTGGGCAAGCTGCTCCTCATCTACGTGGTGTTGAGCTTCTGGGCTATTTGGGGCAACGCCCTTTAGACGAACGTATTCGGTTCGGTAGCTCTGGGCAGCTTCGGTGGATCGCGGGAAATACGACAATGCCCAAACAGCAATGGAAGTCACGACGATGATCGTTCCTGCGGTGTTGACGAACACTTTGCCTCGGAAGTACATGGCGAGCCAGACATCCCGCCACTTAGGCCACTGATAAGGCGGAAGTTCAAGGAAGAACGGCAAGCGCTTCCCTTTCAGGACCTTACGATTCAGGAACCACACGATTGGAATGGCGACAACCAGTCCTAAGAGATGCATAGCAAACAGGGAGAATCCAGCCCAACCCTTGCCAAACCGTGGTTCGATAAATGCGCCGATCAAGAGGATGTAGACGGGGAGTCTTGCGGAGCAACTCATTAGCGGTGCAACGAGAATTGTTGCAAGCCGGCTCTTTGGATCGGGCATGACGCGGGCAGACATGATGCCGGGAATTGCGCAAGCAAAGCTGGACAGAAGCGGGATGAAAGCTCTACCGTTGAGTCCACACCAACCCAGCAGCCGGTCCATGAGAAACGCGGCTCGCGCTAAATAACCAGTGCCTTCCAGAACTGCAATGAAGAAGAAAAGGATCAGGATCTGCGGCAAGAAGACGAGCATTGCACCGACGCCGCCGATAACGCCATCCACGACTAATGACTGAAGGATTGGCGAGAAAGCCAAGCCGGGACGGACCAGATCGCCGAGTGAGTTGAAGACCCATTGAATGGCGTCCATCATCGGCTGGGCGAATGTGTAGATCGACTGAAACACGAGGTACATCGTGCCAATGAAAATGCCGAGGCCGAACACTCGATGGGTAAGAATGAGATCCAGCCGGTCGGTTAATGATCGCTTCGGCGTCCCTTTCGCCGCTTTGAGAACTGTTCGCTGCACCATCCCAGCCCACTCGTATCGCCCTGTGGTACCGGCATTCACGACCCAGGTGCTTTCCTTAGCGAGCTCTTCCCTTGCTTGAGAAAAAGCCTCTCGCATCTCTGGCGCCTGATTTAGGTAGCGGTCAAATCCCTCGCTTGGTTCAATGAGCTCTCTTCGGACCTCGGCGACCGTGTAGTCAGCGCCAATTCGGGCGAGGCGCTCGCCAAGCTGATGGGCGTGTGCATCAAGAGAGTCAATGCTGCCGAGATCTACTTGCGGTTTCCTTGGGTCTTGAAGATTGCGCTCAATCTGATCCTTGAGCTCCTTTATCCCTTTGTCCTTGTGTCCTACAATCGGGACCACATCCACGCCCAGGAATTTCGAGAGCTTGGCAAGGTCAAGTTCACCTTTCACGCGATCGACCATTGTGAGGGCGACCACAATTGGGATCCCAGTTTCCGCGATCTGCGTATAGAAAAAGAGGTTGCGCTCAAGGTTGCCTGCGTCGACGACGCAAACAAGAAGCTCCGGCTTGCGGACGCCTTGCGATCTGCCCTCAATAACGTCGACGGCAACGTTCTCATCTTCTGAAACGGCGTTAAGGCTGTAAAGACCGGGAACGTCAATACACTCGACGTTGCCACTCGCAAGCTTGATCTTGCCCGAGACTTTTTCGACGGTTACGCCTGGATAGTTGCCGACCTTCTGATGGGAGCCAGTTAACGCGTTAAAGAGCGTTGTCTTGCCAGCATTGGGATTGCCGACGATGGCGATGAGGCGCTCTTGAGACCGTGGGGCTGGGGACCGGTCCTGCGCGACGGCGGCTTTACTCGACCGTTTCGAGCTCAAAGCACTTCGTCTCACTCTTTCGTAGGCACAGCCGGTAGCCGCGCAGGCTTATTTCTACCGGATCGCCGAGAGGGGCGACTTTGACGACCGTGAACTCTGTTCCTTCAACCAACCCCATTTCTTGTAAGCGGACGCTATCGCCGCAATCGTCGCAAGTGCGAACGATTCGTATGCGCATGCCCTTCTTAAGCTTGCCAAATTGGATTGGATGTGAGTTCGCCACGACCATAATTTTAATCTACCCAAATATTAAGTTTTGATGCCTCAAAAATATATACGAGTTCTTGCGAAGAAATGGTTCAATTCCCTATTGGTGACGTAGGACTGCTCTCTTAGTTCACTTTAGAGACCTTGGAATCTATACTGGGACGATGAAGCGTTCAGTGTTGCTTGCTTTGACCGTCCTCCTTGCCTCGATAGCCTCCGCTCAAGGCACTGTGCCGAGAACGATTCTTGCCAAACTGACCAACGGAGTCAATATCACACGCTGGTTCTGCTACCTAGGCGGGGAAGTTGACCCGGTTGACCACTTCAAGACTTACATGAAGCCTGCGGACTTCGTTAACTTTGGACGCCTTGGCGTTCGCTATGTCCGGCTGTGCGTGTCACCCGACGTTATCTATGACAATGGCAAGCCGAACGCCGGTCACTTACCCTATTTGGACGGCGCCTTGGGGCAGTTAACTGGTAGACGGTTAGCCGTGCTGCTGGATCTTCATGACAATGGCCAGCTCAAACTAGACCAGCCGAATCATGACAACTCTGGTTTCGTGTCCTTCTGGAAGACGATGGCTCTTCATTACAGAGGCCGATATTACGATTCGGTCGTTTTTGAACTTCTTAATGAGCCGGTATTTATGAATAACCCGCAAGTTTGGTATGCACTGCAGGAGAAGACCGTGAAGGCTATTCGAGCAATAGATCCCAAGCGAACGATTATGGTCTCCGGGACCAGTTGGAGTGGCATCGACGCAATGCAGCAGTTGCCCCAACTTGCTGAACAGAATCTGATTTACACCTTCCACTGCTACGATCCTTTCTACTTCACGCACCAAGGCGCTTCATGGGTGGGTTCGCAGCCTGGAAGCTTCAAGGAAGTTCCTTTCCCTTCCAGTCCAGAAGCGGTTGCAGCAATACTCGCTGAGAACCGTCCCGAGAACAAGGCGGCTCTCATCGACTATGGAGCCCAGCGATTTGGCGCTACTTACCTTGCGCAGCGGATAGCGTTAGGTATGAAATACGGTCAGGATCATGGGGTACCAGTTGTGCTCGGCGAGTTCGGGGCTTACCCGCCAGTCTCACCGCCTGCCTCTCGGGCGGCCTGGTTCCGTGCGATGAAGGCTGCGGTTACAAGTGCAAACGCGCCGTACTGCATTTGGGGGTACGACGATGCCTTGGGTCTCGGTCGCAACGTGACGGATGCTGGAATAACGCTTGACCCAGTCACGCTTCAGTCCTTCTACGGCATTCAGCCCTAGCGGCCTAGCAGCTTCTTTGCAACCGCGACCACGTTCTCGGGGGTGAACCCAAACTCCTTCATGACCACCTCGGTCGGCGCGGATGCGCCGAAGTGGTCGATGCCGACAAACGCTTGAGCGTACTTGTACCATCCAAGAGTTGCGCCTGCCTCAATGCTTACTGTTGGAACTCCTTTGGGGAGGACCGACTCTTTGTAAGCGGCACTTTGCTTGTCATAGAGGAACGTGCTTGGCATGCTGACTACCTGAGTCGAAATGCCTTCTGCTTCCAGGGTGTCCTTAGCTGCTACGGCATGTTGGACCTCGCTACCCGTGGCCACGAGAACGCAATCAGGCTTGGCCTTTGAAGCGGGCCTCAAAACGTAGCCACCCTTCTCCGCCGGGTGATTCTTGACCGTATCCGGAGTGAGTGCAGGCAGGGCCTGGCGTGAAAGGGCAAATAAACACGGAGTTTCCGTGGACTCAACCGCGATCTTCCAGCAGGCGGATGCTTCGTTGCCATCGGCGGGACGAAGCACGTTCATGTTGGGGATGACGCGGAGAGAGGTCAATTGCTCAATGGACTGGTGGGTTGGGCCATCTTCGCCTAGGCCAATTGAGTCGTGGGTGAACACGATGATCGAGGGACATTCCATCAGCGCCGCTAGCCTTAGAGAGGGCCTGCAGTAGTCGCTGAAAATAAGGAAGGTGCTTCCGAAAGCACGTAAGCCGCCGTGCCGCGTGATACCGTTGACAGCAGCAACCATCGCATGCTCCCGAATGCCGAACGCGAGATTGCGTCCCTCGTGGGACTCGGGCTGAAACTGCTTAGCATCCTTTAGATGCGTCATGTTGCTCTCCCAAAGGTCGGCGCTGCCGCCGATGAACGTTGGCAAATGAGGCATGATCGCGTCCATGACCGCTTCTGCCGACTTCCTGGTGGCCAACTTATCGGTGAAAGTTGGGAGTGCGTCGATCCACGCCGTTCCCCAATCACCCGCGATGGAAGCCTTCAGCAGTTTGGCTTCGGCCGGGTAATCCTGAGTGTAGGCAGCCAATTTGGCGTTCCACTCTTCTTGCCACTTGGCTCCGTTTGACACCGCTTCACGGAAGTGGCTGACGGCATCTTCAGGCTCGTAAAAGGTTGGCTCAAGCGGGATGCCTAGTGCCTCTTTGGCTAACTTAAGCTCGTCCGCCCCCAAGGCCTTGCCATGAACTTCCGGTGTGCCTTCGCGATGCGGACTGCCGTAGCCGATGATCGTCCTGGCAATGATGAAACTCGGCTTGTCTTTGATTTTCTCGGCTTCGGTGAGAGCGCGGTCAACGGCGTCGATGTCCATGCCGTCGATCTTCTGTACATGCCAGCCGTAGGCCTTGAAACGCATCTCAATGTCTTCAGTGAACGTGATATCGGTCGAGCCGTCGATCGTGATGCCGTTGGAATCGTATAAGAAGATCAGCTTGCCAAGGCCGAGGTGCCCGGCGAGCGAAGCCGCCTCGCTTGTGACGCCTTCCATCATGTCGCCGTCGGAGCAGATGCCGTAGGTGTAGTGGTCGATGACGTCATGGCCTGGCTTATTGAAGATCGCCGCTAAGTGCGCTTCGGCGATGGCATAGCCTACAGAGGTAGCGAATCCCTGACCAAGCGGACCGGTCGCCATTTCTACGCCGGGCGTTAGCAGGTTCTCCGGATGTCCGGGAGTCTTGCTTCCCCACTGTCGGAACTTCTTCAGCTCGTCAAGAGGCAGGTCGTAGCCCGTGAGGTGAAGCAAAGAATACAGCAGCATTGACCCGTGGCCAGCCGACAAAATGAATCGATCTCGATTAAACCAATGCGGATCTTTGGGGTTATGACGCAGGTGCCTTGTCCACAGCGAATAGGCCATTGGGGCGGCTCCCATTGGCAAGCCTGGGTGTCCGCTATTGGCGGCTTGAACCCCGTCCATAGATAGTCCGCGAATGGTGTTTACGCACAGGGCATCGAGGGTCGAGGTGGCAACGGGCATATTGGAAAGATACCTCGCAAGGCCCGATTTGAACCTTCCTGAGCCGTAAGGTAGTCTTGCCTACGGTGACCGCCCTCCTTGCTCCCCTTGTTTTTCTCCTCTCACGCTTTTCTGGAGCACCTCTTGGTCCTAGCGGCATATATCAGGCGCCGAGTGCGCCAGCTGCAAATTGGCAGATCAACGAGAACCATGCCCTTATATGGGACGGCCAACCCTACCTGCCGGTAGGCGTGAGAATAAACGGCAACCCAGACGCCATAAAAATGGCGAAATCGGCTGGTATCGAAGACGTCATTGTTGAGCTTCCTGCAAGCGGAGCGGGCTGGGGTGAGGCTTTTGAGGCGCTGGAATCCAGCCACATGCGCTATCTCATCGCGATCACCTCGTTAGCGCCAATGGCCAAAGGGATAAGCATCGAACCAGGCGGCTATCGCTTTGACGGTATTACCGAAAGGCAGCATATCGACATCAGCCTTCCAGGAACTGTCAGCGTTTTGGCAGTACTGGCTACGAAACGGGACGGCGCGGTTGAATCCACAACTCGAGTTCAGACGCCTGATGGACATCTTGAGATGGACGTTAAGCCTCTAAACGACCTTGAGCACGTTCTGATCATTTACCCCGAGCAAACAAGCTTGGTGCAGCCCGATTCGTGGGAAGAACTGGACAAACATCGAGACATGCTTATGGGGGCCTTCAGGAAAAGCCCGCCCGGTAAGGGCCTTCGAGGAATCGTGGATCCCTTAGGCGCGATTTTGAGACTGCGGAGCCTCAACGCCCGCTTTGTGCCCACCAACGCCTATTTCCAGCTTGAGTTTGCGACGTATTTGGAAACGAAGTACCGCAACGTTCAAACGGCTATGAAAACCTGGTCAATGGCCAGTTCCGACGTGGACTCTTTTGAGCGCATGGCAAGGCTGGTTCCCCTGTGGGCAGGAGGCCGCGGCATCTCCGAGCTGTGGGATCCAACGACGGACAAGCTATACACCTGCGATTCAAGAACATCGTTGGTGTGGCGTGATCTGACCGATACAATTTCAACGGCAAGCGATAGAAGATTCAAGCGCCTTGTAGCCTCGATCAGGAGCCTCGCGAACGTGCCGATTATCCAAGACTGGGCGGGTTGGGCAGCCGCCTATGAGTCTTCCGACTCGGCCCTCGACGGTGTCGGGGTGCGAACCCGCAGCACCTCGCCATCATTGCTGGCCGACGAAGCCGGGCGGGCCGTTAGCACGATTCTGCGGTGGACAAAGCCGGGTTGGGCGCCCGCAACTCGGGTCGATATTGGTGCGCCAAAAGATTACTCGCAGGAGCTTGGCTCCATCCTTGATGACCTTACGTCGATTGGCGCACGCGGTTGGTTTGTGAAAGCGGATGACCTTGCCGCAATGAAGGCTGTCGCCGAAGAAGCGGCCAAGCGGTCGTCCAATTCTTCTATTGCAAGTGACAGCCCAAGGCCGGTCTATTTCCCAGAGAGTGCAGCAAATCCAGCGAGCACTCAGAGGCTTCCAGGTGGCTCGTGGTGGCTTCCCTCACCAGCGCCGGGCAACCGAATTGATTTAGGATCCCATTTCTTTGCCTACCGGATACAAGAATCTGGAGGGTCCTCCATTGCAATTTGGGGGAGCGGCGAACCGAAGCGAGTACGGCTTAGGGTGCTCGAACCCAAGCTGCTGAAGTTTCGGTCGCTTGACGGCATTGATCCATTGCCAAAGTTAAATAAGACTGGCGTAGAGGTTCGCATTTCCCAAACACCGTTGATCATCACTGGAAGCGAAGAAATTCCTGTTCCAGAATTGGCCGTTCTTGAGACTGCTGCACGATTTGATCAACTATCCAAGCTTGCTGAAAGCAAATTGACCGATATTTCAGATGATCGGTACTACTATCAAGACAACCTCGCAGGGTTTGAGCGCAATCCCGGTGGTAGCTTCTCGTTGCTGCGCAATGTCATCGATCATCTCAGCCTGAAGTTAGGTTCCTATAGCTGGGCGGAAGGAGAGACTCCTCAAACGACTAATTTCAGCGAGCCCATCCAAGTGCCGGGGTGCAGCGGGGGCGCAGCGCTTTCTCTAGCTACTTCCCTATCAGGACGACAGTATTTCGCGGAGTACGACACCTCGGTGCGCAGCCGGGGCGACCAGGAAGTTTGGATTGCAGCTCGCATTCCCGTGGAGTTAAGGTCTAAAGTGCGCGTCACCGTCGGCGGCCAGGTCATGCCGTTGGGTGCAGATGGAGTAAGCCCTTATGGGCTAGGGTATGCCTGGTACAAATGCGGCAGCACAAAACTTGCCGGCTCCCGCGCGAAGGTTCGTATTGAGGTTGATTCAGCGAACGGGGTTGACTTGGCAATTGATGCCATCGTCATATATCCAGGCGAATTTCGACCTAACGGAATATCCTTACCTGAAGGCAACTAGGCTTTCTTTCGATCTTGTCCAGCCGAGGGCAAGAACGGATTGACCCGCTCTTTGAAGCTCTCAATATTCTTGAGTTCTTCACTTGCATAAAGGTGGGGTTCCAGAAGGATCAGTCCGTAGGGGCATTCGGAATAACCGAGCCGTACGGCCCATCCTGCATCGCCATAGCTGTAATGCCACCATTCGTCCCGACAGTTTGAGAACCCTACGGACAGCATCGCATTGACAAGCAGCATTCTGTTGTGTCTGGCTGCGTCGGTAAGGCCCAACGTATACGTTCTGGCCGCAGTATGTCTGTCGAACGGCGACAGGACGTCTATGAGCTCTCCAGAAGAGTTGACGAGCTGCAGGTCAACGGCCGCGCCCGTGCAGTGCCCTGGCGGTGCCTTTTGATTGGTGGGGGCAACCCATCGGCAGACGGTTCTTCTCAAGGCGCCATGATCTCGCCCGGGAAAGGCCTCCGTTGCGCAGCTCCACATGAAATCGTAAATGCGCTGCTGCCTTTGTATTGGCCGCCAGCCCTCAATCAGCGATAGAAGAACACCCTCCGGGAGCATCCCTTGCGCTTCGGCAAGCATTTCAGCCACCCGCTTCCGCACGTATGGAATGACAGCTTCCCTGCCCATATGTAGGTGTGGAAGGTATTTGCGGATATCGACAAGCGGGTCGCCATTCTCACGCTCGACAATGCGGTTAAGGGCAGCAATGGGCTCGGGTGAGCCTTTGGAACGGTCCCATTTCGGTCTCACCGACCTCTAGCTCCAATGAGGGGAATGTCCACGATGTCGGAGGCTAGCAACTTCACGTCTGGTTTCAATCCCTTCTTTATGGCGGCTACATCGTAGCGCCCGTCGGTGCGGCCAATTAGTGATTTGACTTGCACACGGCTGAGATCGCCTTTTATTGTTACGCCACCAGCGGCGTCGATGACATCTAAGAGAGTCATGCCGTCTTTGAATTCGACGATTCCAGGGTTCTTGACTGCACCTTGTACGGAAACGAACCGTCGGTCGGCTACGAGCCCAACCCGCACTATATCCCCGCGGAGCAGGGTCACCGTGTTCTCCAGCTTCTGCCCGTCCCTTTCGACAGATATTTGATAAGGGTCTCCATGGCCGGAAATACCGCCCGCTTTAGCGATTGCCTTGTTGGCGTCCATTCCAGGCTCGTAGGTGACGCCTCCGGGCGTCTTGACACCACCTACGACGAGAATCTCGTCCGGCTTGGAGAGGTTAGGCACGAACACAGAGTCGCCTGGTCTCAAGGCAGGGTCGGTAGTTGCACTTGCGATGAAAAGTCTTCCCGCCGCATCTGTAATCTGGATCGCGTCCAAGTTGGCTGCCTTGCCCGGATTTGCGAATGCGAGTAAATAGGAGAGGTGTCTGTCTGGTCTCCACGGCACAGAGGTTGTAAGTCCCACCAAGCCGGAGATGGTTATGGGTGCATTGGGATCAGCTTCTTTGGCGACTTTAACGTGTGCGAAATTTCCGTGACTCCTAAGCTGCGAGGTTATGGCCGTTTGCAGTTGGGCTAGGTTTTGGCCTGCGGCATTGGTTACGCCGACCACGGGCACATATACATAGCCGTCGCGTGTAACCGTTCTCGTCACCGACAGGGAGGCGTCGTCGGACGAAGTGATGGCGATGCGATCGCCGGGTTGAAGCGCCCCCCCTTGGGCAAAAAGGCTAGCGCACAAGGCGCATAGGACGCCGAGAACAATCAATCGTGCTTTCAAGTGGCAACCTTCCTCAACTAAAGGATGGTGCCGCCAGCCGGACTTGAACCGGCGACCCAAGGATTTTCAGTCCTTTGCTCTACCAACTGAGCTACAGCGGCACGACGATATGGAAATGGCGCGGATGACGGGACTTGAACCCGCGGCCTCCGGCGTGACAGGCCGGCGCTCTAACCACTGAGCTACACCCGCGAACAGGAAGGGAGTATGACACTCGGGACCTCACGAATACAAGGCATTTAGGGCATCAATCGTTCTGGGGTGGTTCGATTTAGCAGAAGCCAGTACATTGCCACCTGCAGAACCATCTCAGAGAACTCGGCCGGATCGGTCGGCTTGTGTATATAGCTGTTTGCACCAAGCACATAGCTTTCCTGAATTTGCCCTTGTTCATCCGATGCCGTAAGCACAACAACTGGCAAGCGTTTTGTGGTCGTTTCGGTTCGAATACGCTTCAGGACTTCTAGACCACTAAGCTTGGGAAGTTTGAGATCAAGGATGACGACCGCGGGCATCACAGACATATCTCGACCAGAATAGCTGCCAGTGCCAAAGAGATAATCGATGGCTTCTTGACCGTCACATGCCACAACAACTTCGTTGATGATGTTGTTCTTTCGGAGGGCACGTAGGGTCAGCCGCTCATCATCGATGTTGTCTTCGATGAGCAGAATGAGTTTGCTCTCAGATCCGGGTGTGGAGTAATTCGCCATCGATAATAAAGTGCGCTGTTAATATTGCATATGGTGAGCGCGTAGGTCGTCATTATAGTTCACTACGCTTCACTCATTTCTCATTCCGCAAAGAACTGACGGACTGCCGTACCCTGAACATCTCCGTCCAAAAGAAAAGAATCGTGTCCGAGCGGCAGATCGATATCTAGGTGCTGAGAGGGACAATTTGCCTGGACCGCCATCTCGTGAAGTTCTTTACTTTGATGGCTCGGGTAGAGCCAATCGCTAACAAAGCTCACAAACAGATACTTAGTCTGTGACCCCTTTAAGGATTTTCGCTCGTAATAGTCGATTGCTCTGCTGAGGTAGAGCAGGCTATTCGCGTCGAACCGGCCTGTGAATTTATCTCCTTGGTAGGAAAGGTAGCTCTCTACTTCAAATTCCGGATCCAGAGTGAAGTCAAAGGAATCTTTATCCTGAAGTCTGCGGCCGAACTTTGCAGTGAAGCTGTATTCGCTAAGGTAGGAAAGATGGCCGATCATTCGGGCGACCGCGAGTCCGCCTGCGGGCTGTTCGGCTGGGGCGTAGTTCCCTCCTTTCCAGCGCTCATCCCTGATGATCGCCTGCCTGGCCGCTTCGTTGAATCCAATTTGCATCGCTGAATGCGCAGCGCAACTTGCTGTGATGAATGCCTTGCGTACAAGCCCAGGCTTGCGCAGGGTCCATTCAAGTGCCTGCATTCCACCCATGCTGCCACCAGCGACCCCGAGTAAGGTCTTGATTCCGAGGCTCTCGACAATCCGCATTTGAACGTCGACCATGTCGCCAACCGTGACGAACGGGAATCTGGTGGCGTAAGGCTTGCCGTCTTCGTGAAGCGAGGACGGACCTGTGGTGCCTTGGCACCCCCCGAGAGAGTTGGAGCCGATGACGAAGTAGCGGTCTGTGTCGATCGGCTTGCCGGGACCAATCATCCGATCCCACCAGCCGATGGCGTGGGAATCCCCGGACAGGGCATGGCAAATTAGAATCGCGTTGTCGGCCTCCGATGAGAGCTTGCCCCACGTTTCATAGGCGACGGTAACCGCCGGAAGCAATCCGCCCGCCTCGCATCGGAGCGGCCCGACGTCCATCAGAAGCCGTTCGGTTTAGGTAGGGGATGTTCGCTCGTTCTCCTGAAAGAGCGCAGGGTCTATCTGCACGGCTGAAAGCGTACCAGCCTGGCGAGGGATGCGGATTCCAGCATGCCGTTAGCCTGATCGAACCTAACTCAGAGTTCGCATCCTGCATCCCGAATCCTGCATTCCCTCGATCTCAACGGTTGAAATTTGGCCGATTGGGTTGTCCCTTTATTGGAGCCTGCTGAGCAACCGCAGGTACGGGTGGCTGAGCAGGAGGCGGGACCACAGGCGGCGGGGTTTGGGGCGCCGCTGGAGGCTCGACCGCAGCCGGGGGCGGAGCAGCAGGCGCCTCCCCATGGCGTGCGTGGGCTGTCGGGTTCAAGGCGTGGCCCTCGGGAAGTGGATTGTCGACATTAAGGGCAAGTAGACGCTCGAACTCGTAAGGATCCTTCGCCTTGTTCTTACCTTCCTCTGGAGTGATCAGGCCCTTCATGATCAAATTGATGATCGATTGGTCGAGCGTGTACATTTTCGCTCTTGCGCCGGTTTGGATCAGTGACCCGACTTGATATGTCTTGTTCTCCCGAATGAGGTTCCGGACAGCGGACGTAGCAACAAGCACTTCCATGGCAGCAGCCCTTCCGTTGCCGTCGGCCCTTTTAAGGAGAGTCTGCGAGATGACGCCCACCAGGTTGACCGAAAGCTGCATTCGGATTTGCTGCTGTTGGAACGTAGGAAACACGTCGATGACACGGTCGACTGTTTGAACGGCGTCAACAGTGTGTAGCGTTCCAAAGACGAGGTGGCCAGTTTCAGCTGCGGTAATGGCAAGGTGAATGGTCTCCAAGTCTCTCATTTCACCCACGAGGATGACGTCTGGATCCTGGCGCAAAACATGCTTCAAAGCTTGTGCGAACGAGTTGGTGTCAACGTCCAATTCGCGCTGGTTAATCAGTGCCGTATGATCGTCGTGAACAAATTCGACCGGGTCCTCGACCGTCATGATGTGGACATCCTGTGTTCTGTTGATGCGGTCGATCATTGCGGCAAGGGTCGTGGACTTGCCGGAACCGGCCGGCCCCGTTACAAGGACAAGGCCGCGGGGCCTTTCAATAAAGTCGTAGCAAGCGGCCGGGAGGGCGAGGTCCTCCATGGTTTGAATCTGGTAAGGAATGACACGAAAGGCTGCTTGCGTGTGCCCCCGCTGCTGGTAAACGTTGCCCCTAAATCTGGAAATACCGGGTATCTCAATGGCAAAGTCGAGCTCAAGGTCATGCTCGTACTTCTTTATCTGCCCCTGGTTGAGCAGAGAGAAAAGTGCGACGCGAAACTCCTCGTCCTCAAAATGAGGCCAGTCTTCCATGTTGACCAGATCGCCGCTTACGCGAATGTAGGTCTTGCCAGTATCAGCCTTGAAGTGGATGTCTGAGCCGCCAAGCTCGACGCACAGGGTCAGGAAGTGCTCAATTTGCTGCAACTGGCGCCTCCACTAATCCCTGATTCATGGCCCGCCTCTGAAACTCCGCTGCGTTTGAGCTTCGCGCAAGCGCGTGTTCGAAATCGATAGTCTTTTCCCTAAGCAGATTCAGTAGCGAACCGTCTAAGGTCTGCATTCCCAACTCAGCACCGGTTTGAATATCCAGATACAACTGGTGGGTCTTTCCTTCTCTAATCAGCGTTCGGATGGCCGGGGTCGCCGTCATTACTTCGAACGCTGCAACTCGCCCGAGGCCATCCTTGGTTGGCAGCAATGTTTGAGAAATTACTGCTTGAAGGGTGACGCTGATCTGGGTTCTAATCTGCGCTTGTTGCTCAGGGCTGAAAACGTCCACCATTCGGTCAATCGTCTGCGGCGCATCGACAGTGTGCAGTGTTGACATCACCAAGTGTCCGGTTTCAGCGGCGGTGATGGCTAGCTGGATTGTTTCCAAGTCACGCATTTCTCCAACCAAGATCACGTCTGGGTTTTGCCTCATGACGTGCTTCAAAGCATCCGCAAAGGTGTGCGTGTCTGTCCCTAGTTCTCGCTGGTTGATAATGCTGATCTTGTCCATGTGGACATATTCAATCGGGTCCTCGACGGTCATGATATGAAGCCGCTTGTTGATATTGATGTGGTTGATCATCGCGGCCAGCGAGGTCGATTTTCCTGACCCGGTTGGACCGGTCACCAGGATCAGTCCGCGGGGCAACATAGCAATTTTTTTACATACTTCAGGAAGCTTTAGATCGTCGATCGTTCGGATATTGAACGGGATGACGCGGAAAACGGCGCCGATTTGATGGCGTTGCCAAAACATGTTGACGCGAAACCGCGCTAGACCCTCGACGTTGTAGGACATGTCGAGCTCTTTGACAGATTCGAGCCTCTCTTTTCGCTCGGGCGTGAGCATGGAGAGCAGCATGGAGCGCAGTTCCTCGGGCGAAATTACAGGGTAATCAGCACGAACCAGACCCCCGCGAATTCGCATGAGTGGTGGTTGGCCGGCCTTTAAATGCAGGTCGCTGGCGTCTTTACCAACCAAGTCATGCAGAAGCGCGTCTATATTGACGCCCATTCCATAGCCTCCTAGCGTCTCAGCAATTGCTTAAGTTCTGAAGCGATGCCTGAATACTGGATCGCCACTTCTTCGCTGATAACACCCGCTTTGACCATCCGAACGAGACCCTGGTTCATTGTTTGCATTCCCCAGAATTGTCCTTCGTTCATCGCGTGGTAAAGATCACTGAAGTGTCCGTCCTCAATCAATTTACTAACTGTTGGCGTACAAATCAAGATTTCATTTACGGCGACGCGTCCGTTGCCATCTGCTCTAGGTACGAGCTTCTGTGCGAGGACGGCTCTTAGCGCACCAGCCATACGAAGGCAAAGGTGATGCTTTTCGTGCGGCGGGAACATGTTGATGATGCGGTCCATAGTTTCATAAGCGCTGGCCGTGTGAACAGTGGAGAAAACAAGGTGACCGGTTTCACCAGCTTGGAGTGCGACGCCCATCGTGTCGGGGTCGCGCATTTCACCAATGAGAATCACATCAGGCGCCTGACGCAACATGGCGCGAAGCGCGTGTGCAAAATTCTTTGTGTCAACGCCCAACTCTCGTTGGCTTACGTAAGATTCTTGATCGGGGTGAATGAACTCAAGCGGATCCTCGATCGTGACAATATGGCTCTTACGTTCCTTGTTGATGATGTCGATCATCGCGGCCAAGGTCGTGGTCTTTCCGCAGCCTGTGGGGCCAGTGACTAGTACTAGGCCCTGCCGGTGCTTAGTAATCTCTCCAAGGACGGGTGGGAGGCCAAGCTCTTCAAGCGTCAAAATCTTCAGAGGGACAACGCGGCAAACGAGTGCGTAGTTTCCGCGCTCCATATAGCAGTTGGCTCGAACTCGGCATTTGCCGCCAACATTGAAGCCGAGGTCAAATTCCAACATCGAGTCGAACTCGCCTTGCATTCGTTCGTCCATGAGTCCACGGATCATGCGCTTGGCATTGTCCTGGTCAATGACGGGCCATTCGCCTGGCAACGGCTTGACTTCGCTAAACTGCTTCATCATCGGGCGCTGGCCACCCTTGACAAACAAGTCTGACGCCTTCACTTCAAGCGCCACTTCAATCAGTTGGTGGACAGTCATCGTCGATGCGTCGATCATTTAATATTGCTCCCAGGGGGTGATTTCCTACCATTTGTCGGTAGGCGAAGAAGTGCCAAGTATACCAAGGCACCCACCGCCAAGGCAGCTATTCCCAGCATCAACCAAAGCGGCCAATCGGAACTTTGCGGCGCGGGCGGACGCGTGCTTGGGGCACTAACGGGAATATAGTGGTCGGGAATGACTATTTGCTTAGGGTCTTGACCCAGCAAACTAACTCGATATTCCACGCCAGGCTGCGGAACACCGTTTGTGCGAGCCTGAACTTTGACGGCCGGGCCTTCCATCTTGCGGAGCGTTTCTGAAGTGGGACTCTCGCCATCGAACGTTACCGAGATGCCAGTAATGGCGAAGGGATCGGGTGCGCCAGCAAACGCTCTGACGATGGGCTGGATGTTGAATTTGCCGCCCGTCCCAATAAGACCGATCGTGCCAAATGAGGCTCGAAGGAAATCGAGGTTCGGGTTGTCCTCTCGAAACGACACGGTCCTCAAGCTAAGGCCGCGCGCGGGCGCGTTCAGTTCGGCACACATGGCGTCTATTTGGCCCTTCAACAATGTGGGCGG
>JBBQMJ010000016.1:0-18241 GCA_038328815.1 Fimbriimonadales bacterium
GGGTCGAGAAAGTGATCCCCGGTTGAAGCTAGCCGCAGCTTCCCTTGAGCTCGAATCCACCGAGCGCTGATTTCTGGAGCTATAGTTCGACGAACGCCCCCGAGTCGCGCGCCACTTCCCGGTCCCTCAGTCTCCGCCGCCAAGCTGAACTCTCGTCGCAGTTTCTGAAGTTCCTCGATAAGTTCAGGGGCCGCTCGTGCTGAAAGGATCTCATCAAGGAGAGCAGCCGATCGCGATTGCGAGATCACGCTCAGCACCTCGTTCTGCCACCCTGCCCGCCGATGCCCGATAAGCCACGATAGATACTTGCCCAGCGCCTCTTTCTTGTCATCCAGAAAACTCGCGCGTCCTAAAGCCGTGTTCGCGAGAAGCCTGGACTCCAAGATCTCACGAAACATCCTTCGGTAGTAAGCAACTCGACGCCTTTCCGGTGCCGCTTCCGCCCGCAAGTAAGACACTCGCCATTTCAGTCCCACAAACCCGTGCCGATTAATAAGGCGGCCCGCTGTGTCAAGGTTTGCGTCCTCGCCGGACAGGCGGATGCTGGCCTCAGCCTCCTTGAGCAGCGCTCGGACCCTCGTTCTGGTTGCGCCTAGTCGCCTTGTCACCTCGGCAACTGCCCTGGCGTGCTGCAAACTTGCCTTCCAAAGCCGCCTCACCGACAACTGCTCAGCCTGAAGCAATTGGCATTCGGCCATCATCGTTTCGTTGCCCAACTTCTCAAACAGGCGAGAGGCCTCTCGAAGGTTCTGCGATCCCAAAGGGTCGTCCAGTAAAAAGCCCGTTCTCGCCAACCCAAACAAGGCATTCGCCCGCCGCGGATTTGCCCCACGCGTCGAAGAACTCCTTGCGGATTTGTAGCTTGCGCGAGCCTCTTCCGGCCTGTTAAGTTCAAAAAGAACATCGCCAAGCAGTTCATCGAGTCTGCCCGCTTCGCCCGGTACCGCTAAGCGTCCGCGCAGCTCGTCGAGCAAGCTAAGCGCATCTCCGGTCTGCCCCGAAAGAAGCTGTAGATAGCCAATATTCACCCGTGCCAGATCGGCAAATTGCTCTTTGCCCAGACGCCCAAACTCTTGCTGTGCCCTTTCCGCGTGCGTTACCGCAGATTCAAAACGGCCAACCGCAATTTCGCACGTCGAAAGGCCAATCAGGGCCGAGGCTAATTCCGAGTCGAATCCCTGCCCATTCAAAAGCGCTGTGGCGTTCAAAAATGCCGCAGCCGCCTCTGAATGGCGGTCAGCCTGGGTCAAGGCGTTGCCAACGTTAAGCCATGCCCTGCCCGCCTCTCCCTTGGATCCGAGTCGTTCCAACCCACGCGCAAGCCTGCGGCCTAGCCGGGCGGCTTCTGCAATCCGACCCGCCCTGGCAAGTGCATCGATCGCACCTATCTGGAAGGAGAGTGCTTCGACCTTGTCATCAGATCGGCGACCCGCCTCCTGGAAGCTCTGCGCCGCCGCCAAGTAGTGGCCCTGCAGCCACTCTCCAATTGCCCGAGCCCGATAAGCGAATTGCGGCTCGTCACCGTGCGCAACAATGAGTTTCCACCTGGACGCAAGCTCGATCGAGCGGGCTGAATCGCCGCCAAAAGTCGCCAAGACCCTGTCGAAATATCCCCGGCTCAAGCCCGCCTGAAACTGGACCGGCCCAAGCGCCATCTTTGCCTCCGAGGCAGAAGAGGCAAGATCGAAGGCATCAAGCGCTCTATCCAGGTCCGTCATCGAACGCCTCTGTTGCCGCAGGAACCCTGAGCCACCGGTCACCGACAGCAACCTCAAATCCCGTGTCGGAGAGCTTCCTCACCGTGAAAAGAAATCGCCCATTTGAGTCCAGCTCATAAGCCTTGTCAAGAGAGAAAACCTGCGGTGTCTCGTCACTCTTGATGCTTCCCGTAACAAGCCACTCGCCGTCCTCTTGCTCATAACGAACCCGGATCTGAGCGGACGCCTCTTGATATACGGCCTGGAATTCGGACGCACCCCTGGCGACCGCGAGCTGAGGCAGCGTTCCAACCCGCAGAACCGTCTTCCATTGCCTTGCCGGCATAAGCCGCTTTGCGCCATCGATCAAACCGTTCGGCGCATCAAAAATATCGGCCGATAAAGCCTCAAAGGTCTCCCGCAACACGTCGTAATCGGCGCGACATGCCGCGCATCCAGCCAAATGGTCAATCGCCGCCTGGTTTTGGACTCCCTCGGCGAGGTCGACGATGTCCTCCCAACAATCTTTGCAGCGATTTTTCATTCGAGTATAAGTGTCCTCCTGAGTTAACTTGATACGTCCAGATCGGACAAGACGCCCTTGGTTTCAAGAAGCTTCTTCAACCTGGCAAGGCATCTAGCCCTAGTCGGGCCGATGGACCCCATCGCCATCCCCAATTCCTGGCTCACCGCCTCGTAAGTCGATTCATCGATGTAGAGCTTGGTCAGTAGCGTTCGGCATGGTTCCGGAACCTCAGCGAGCGCCCCGCGAATGCCGACAGAACGCATGGATTTCAAGGCGTCATCCTCGACGGCCGATCCATCGGGCGTGAGCAGAGCATCGAGTATGTCCGATTCAACCGCCGCAACCTGGTTTCGCCTTTGAACCATCTTCCAGGTTTCACGAGTCGCGACGACGGCAACCCATCTTGGCAATGTCTCCGCATTTTCGATCCGGCTGAGCGAGTCGAAAAGGGCGATGAACGTCGCCTGAAACACGTCCGCAGCGTCGTCCTCGCTAAGCCCAGCCCGCCGAGGTATCGAATACACAAGCCGCTGGTAAAGATCGACAATCCGGTTCCAAGCGGTCTCATCCCCCGCCCGGCATCGCCTGAGCAAGAACTCCTCGGTAGACCGAAAGATCGACATGAACCATCAGTTTAGGCTAATCGGCAACTTCGCGGACACTCCAATTCCACATTCACTGGCCTCACCTCACCCGCAAAACTTACAGTATTTCGCTAAGAACGCCGCAGTCAACGAATTGACTGTATCTGGAGTCGAACAAGCGTGCACTTGTCCCTAACCTGGCTCAGTTGGCCCCTAGTGCCGGCAAGCAAAGGTTGGAGGATTCCAAATGCAGAGTTTATTTTTGTTTCGCATTGCCCGGACAGGGGCTCTATTGCTTATCGGCCCAGCCTTATTGACAGTCGCCCATGCAGCGCCAGTTCTCGTCGATTTCGAGACCAACCCATCCTTGCCCACGGGGCCCTCAACCTATTTGGCAGCCGGACCGATGCAAACGATTTCGGTCCCAGGAATTGCTACCTTTACAGGAGGCGTCATCCTCGGGAATGCCACCTTCTTTCCCGCAATCGCCTATTCCACAAAGCCCAACTGCTACGCCTCAGGCAGCGTAGACATCGCCCAAGCCGATCCATCCCTGCTTAGTACGATCTCCATCGCCGTGGATCCTAGCTTTGCCGTTGGCGAAATCAGCATGCCCATTTTTAATGGCATGACTATCCCTCAAAGCTATGTTGTCGACGCATACTCCGGTGCAACGCTGGTAGCCACCCAAACGTTGTCGAATATGCCGTCAAACGGCGACTCAGGCTTTGGACTAGCCGACCTCATTGCCCCTAATATCACCTCAGTGACCATCGCGCCGACGGATCCGACCGTAGGTTGGGACTTTCTCGTGGACTCCGTGGTGTTCAACGGTAAGGTCCCAAACGTCGTCCCTGAGCCATCCTCCATTGCCTTGCTAAGCATGGGCGTTCTAGGTCTTTTGCGTCGGCCACGACGCAAAAACGCAGCCTGAAATCAGGCGCTTCAAGTACCCATTCTCCTCTTGCCTCCAGTACCAAAGCCTGGAGGCATTTTTTGAACTGCACCAAGCCCGTGGTCGGCGACCTACCGCCCCGCATGCGAATAACCCCAGGCAACTTGCTTGATGACGGATTCAACAGACCGCCGCGATCTGTTGAACTAAAAAGTGGAGCCCCCGCCGAGAATTGAACTCGGGACCTCTTCTTTACCAAAGAGAAACGGTCAGGTTCCAAGATTCAATTCAGATTCTCTGGATGAACCTGGTTGTGTCTGTTTGTCTCAGCGAATTGAGAGACACTTGAGAGACACAGGGAAGGGACTGATTAAACGGTCTGTCCGTTAGGAATTCTGTACTGCTTAGAGAGGATTGCGCAGCCCTCGCTGCATTTAAAATGGCGCTTTTTCGGAACCAAAATTCGACTCAACTCGATGATATTGAGCTTGACTGGCTGAACTGGATGGCCAAGAGCATGCGGCTCGGCGGAGAGGGGTCGACAGAGAGTGCCAAATGGAACGATTGGCGCGAGATTCTCGCCCTCCATAGGGCTGCCGAGCTACGTCGTGCCGAACTCAAGGTGGTCGCGTGGCGATGCGCTCGCGGCATCTAGCCAGACGCTCGCAAACTGATTACTGAATCGTCCATCGGAATCCGAGTGCGGCGAGAGGGGAAAGTATGTGTTCATTAACTTCCACTTAAGGAGCGCTCTTCTGGACTGGATGGACGTGCAATTCGGCCAACTTGCTTTTAGGTGAACGATCAATGTCCTCCCCGATTCCAGAGTCGCCAAACGACCGCCTACTGAGAAACCCCCATGGCCACGTTTCCGCCCTCCGTCTCCCAGCGCTCTACCGCAAGACGGTATTGCTGGTCTGGCAACTTGACAGACCCCGAGGATTGCTGCTCTTCCCGCCGCCTCATGAGTTCACCACGGCGGGGGCTCCAAGCTGAGTGCGACCGCCGACTTTCCAACAGTGTGGTCTTTGTTAAAAGTTCGCTCAACTGAGACGTCGTTGCAGTCCGTTCAATCGATGGAAATAGGACCCTTTCCTCCCAGCGGATGTGATCGTTTAGGAGCCTGCCCATGCTTTCGAGGTCGGCAGGCTTGCACGAGCCGCTATCAGAAAGGCCAACATATTGTGCGAAATCACGATGATCGCCCACGAGCCTGGAGCGTAACTCCTCGTCCGGGATCAATGGAGTCAGCAGCTCTTCTTCCTCGACAAAGTGGTCTTCAAGTTCGTCTTTCCAATACTGGGACAGAACCTGGGCGACTTGTCGACACGCCTGATCACTCTCTTTGGCAGATTGAATCAACTGCCGCACGAGAATCAGACCGACATTGTGATCCCGCGAAAAGGGTTCGAGACTCGGATTCCGTTTCATGGCTTGATTCCTCGGCCGTCGCCTGCTCAGATTCGCATTCGATGCTTACCCGCACTGTCCACCATTCCCAGACAGCCAGCTGCCTTGCCTTCGAGTTTACCGTGTCGATTCGTAAAACATGTATACTGCATGCATGTTATCCGGTCCGGCAAAGTAGGCATTCAGTATGCGCGTCAAGCCTATCCCGCTCTTGCTCCTCGTTTTGCCTTTCACGATCGTGATCGGAGCCGCTTACGTCCAATGGGCCACGATGGGACTGCCACCCGTTCCTGCGTTGCCTGCATACAACCCCGCAACAGATCCAAGTGGCTTCCCCTCCTGGCTCCGGATCACCCATTTCGTCAACTTCTTGTTCCTCGTCCTGCTGATCCGGAGCGGTCTACAAATTCTAGCTGACCATCCAAGGCTGTATTCGAGGATTCACTGCACGCCCGGCACCGAATGGATTCGGTTCACTCCGACTGAAGTGCCGCGAGATCGAATCTACACGGCGAAGGACGACTGCGTGTACCTATCGCCCTGGATCGGTCTTCCCGGTCGTCGTCACACGATCGGTATGGCGAGACATTGGCACTTCCTCTCCGTTCTGTTCTGGGTTGGAAGTGGCGTCACTTTCGTCGTTCTGCTGTTTGCCACCGACCAATGGAAACGTTTGGTTCCCACGTCATGGCAAATTGTCCCCGATGCTTGGGCGGTGTTCGTCCATTACGCCACGCTGCACTTGCCTCCGGAGGCGGACGGGTTCTATCGCTACAACGCGCTACAGCAGTTGACCTATTTTGGGGTCGTCTTCATTCTCGCCCCCCTTGCGATCCTGAGTGGTCCCTCTATGTCGCCTGCTTTCACTTCTCGGTTCCAGTGGTATCCCAAGGTTCCCGGCAATCGCCAAATTGGCCGTTCCCTTCACTTCCTCGTGATGTGTGCGTTCCTTCTCTTCCTGGTCGGGCACGTCAGCATGGTGGCTATCACGGGGCTCGCCCGGAACATGAATCACATCGTCGTGGGAACGGACGACACTGGCCTTACCGGCATCTATCTAGGCGTAGTTGGAATCGGGGTCGTAGTCGCAACGTGTGGACTCGCTTACTGGGCAGCTTGGCGTCGCCCGCGTCTAGTACAGCACGCGGCCAAGGCAATTGTGGGCCCGATCATGGGGACGCTGCTCGACCGGTTCGAGTCTCGCAGCGAATTCACACGCGCGGATATTTCGCCGTTTATGTGGGCGAATGGCAAAGTGCCCACCTCGGAAGCTTGGAGGACGCTATCCGAAGGAGAGTTCAAGGACTAACGCTTGCGAGTCTTCGGGTTGGTAGAGAACCCGGTTGTACTGTCGCTTGACGAGCTTCGGGCGATGGGGCCCAAAACACAAATCACCCTACACCACTGTATTCAAGGCTGGTCAGGCGTCGCCGAATGGGGTGGACTGCAAGTTTCTGAGTTGATGAATTTGGTGCAGCCCCTGACCGAGGCGGGAGCCATCGTGTTCTATTCATTCGGTGAAGGAGGCGAAGGCGGGCAGTTCTACGACAGTCTCCCGCTCTCCAATGCCCGGCATCCTCAAACCCTGCTGGCCTATGAGATGAATTACGAACCGCTCGGGACACTCCACGGCGCTCCACTGCGACTGAGAGTCGAGAACCAGCTTGGCTTTAAGATGGTCAAATGGATTGAATCAATAGAGTTCGTCTCCAGCGTCTCGACTGTTTACCAGGGAGAGGGTGGCTACAACGAAGACCACGAATACTTCGGAGAGAGAGCAAACATCTAAAGATGATAAAAATCAAGCGAACTTATGACCCGGTTTCCAAAGACGACGGCCGCCGAATCCTCGTCGATCGGCTCTGGCCTCGTGGTCTGAGTAAGGAAAAGCTTGAGCTCGATCGTTGGGCCAAAGAGTGGGCGCCCTCGACAGAGCTTCGAAAGTGGTTTGCTCACGACCCTCAAAAGTGGCTCGAATTTCAGAAGCGTTACAAGAAAGAACTCGAGGGTCACGAGGGGGTCATAAACGAGATCGCCGACGAAGCTAAGGCAAAATCGGTGACACTCATCTACGGGGCAAAGGATCAGATCCACAACGAGGCCGTCGTCCTTCTCGACGTGATTCAAAAGCTGATCGATCACAGATAGCGGGACGTCTTCCTGACTCAACCCATACGTTAGCTCCCCGAATGCGCAAAGCGATCGAGCATAGTCCCTTGGCATTTCGAGGCTTTAACCTGGGAGACTAAGGGGGAACCTGAAAGCTCATTGATTCCATTCGAGAGGACGTAGGATATCCATATGGGCGGCGGAGCACTTGGCCTTAAACTCAGTTTTTGAGCCAATGGGGCGAGCCGGTCATTTGGATCGGGAATTGTTCATGAATGACTTAAATAAAGACCTCAAAGATATCGAGACATCATCGGAGCGTATTCCGCCTCGCGACCGCTTCGCGAAACAGGCTCTCCAGTTCGACCTGAAAGCTGAGGCGACGTCACTTGGAAGTGAGCACAATCCGGTCCATCTAGGCCATCGCCAGGTTGCCCTTTACAAGTGCGATCATGTGACGAGCGCTCTTTTTCGGTTTGACAAAGGCGGCTCCCTTCCTCAGCACAAAGCCAATGGCGCGGTTTTCATTCAAGTTATCGAAGGTGCCCTGTCCTTATCGGTAGCAGGCCAGAAGCACTCGCTTCTTACCGGCGGGCTGTTAGTTCTAGAGCCAGGGGTTTTGCACGACGTTCATGCTGAAGAGGAATCCTTGATGCTGCTGACCGTTTGCATGAAGTCCTGGAACATAGAAATCGGGGGCGGAGATGAAGAAACGATCGTGGTTATCGGACAGTGAGCAGACTTTGCAGACGCAAGCAATTTCAGGAGGTAGCTCTTATTTGATGGATGCCCAAGCCTGCGAAACGGCTGATGCGCTTACTTTGGGCTTTTCCAACCGAACGTGGCCAGCATTACTTGAGATTCTCAAGGCATATTCAGTCGCCTGCTTGGTTGATGTGCGCAGTCTTCCTGGTTCAAGAAAATTTCCGCAGTTCAATCTGGAGAACCTTGAAGCCGAATTGCCAAAGGTAGGAGTCGAATATATCCACCTCAAGAGTCTCGGAGGGTTCCGAAAGGCCCGAGACCCAGACACTATGAACATGGCCTGGCGAAACCTAAGCTTTCGGAACTTCGCGGATTACATGCAGACCTCAGAGTTCGAGGAGGGCCTTCTGCAGCTGATATCAGAGTTCAAACGGACACGTACCGTTTACGTTTGCACCGAGGCTGTGTTCTGGCGATGCCATCGCGCACTGATTTCCGACGCTCTTTTAGCACGCGGATTCATTGTTGGACACATCTTCACGGACAAGAAGTGCGAACTGCACACGCTAACGCCGTTCGCCCGTGTTGTTGAGGGTAGAGTCACGTACCCGTCCTGATCGGTGAATCGACTCAAACTGTACGGAATCGTCCCGTGTTAACTTGCCGTGCGTCTACCCTCCTTCTTACAACGCTCCACTGGCAAACCGTAAAGTCTGTCTGGCAATTACCTAGACAAGAAGCGTTTCATGCCTAATTGATCCTAATGGTATTTGAAACCCCTTCCTGGAGGCCAGACTTGGTTCATGTACTTAACGTCTCTCAGAGTTCTTCCCGTGGCCCAGCCATAGAGGGTGTTGAGGAGGAAGAAGATAAAACCAAAAAGAGCTGGGAGTAAGCACATGAAGAATGCATACCCTCCCGCCAAGTCCAGCCCTACTCGCCGATCTCTCAGCACAAGCCACAGCCAAACTAAAGCGAAGGAAATAGCCAGGATCGCCGCGATATATCCTATGCGCTTTGTCTCCAGGGCTCGGTGTTCAAGTGACTCTCTTGGTGCTCGCACCGGCTCATCCTCCTTTCCTTCTATACAGCCAAACTTGAGATCCCGACGCACGAAAATAGAAATCTGATCTCAAAACTGCGGGTGATTCTCAACTCGGAAGCTCTGGCACTTCCGGAAGGGTTGCGGAGGTCGCGTGCAGAAGGCGGGCCCAAAGGTGTCGGACCTTCCGGGACGGCAAAACCGAGTAATTTCGCCTCCATTTCGACCTTTGTGGCGGGCGAGGCACTCGCTTCATAGTTTGAAGTGAGTGCCACTAACGGCAGCGCAGGAAAAGCGGGCAGGCGCAACAAGCGGCGGAGCGATCGCCGAGCGCACATTCAGAATCAGCCAGGCCATTGATATTTTCGATTTGCTTGGGGGAAACGACGGATTTCATAATCTGCGTGCTCCTAAACCCTCTCGCGTCGGGCAATTCATTTTCGAAGGCACCCTTTGTGTGAACGTCTGGCGAATGGCTCGGAGTGAGAGGTCTGCAATCTATGCCAGTATCGCTGCCTTCTCGATGGCCCGAGGAAACAGGATGTTGTTCTCCTTGTGCACATGCTGGTGCATGTCGGATTCAAGCCCAGAGAGGGCATCGAGCATGGCCCGATGCGTATTGCAGGCATCTGAGCTGGGGATAAAGCCGTCGGTCAGCTCCCTCATCTTGGCGAGCGCCGCGCCAGCGTTATCATGGTCAGCCAGCATCACCTTGATCGGTTCTGCGATCCCGTGAGCAAGCGAACTCGCGCTACGCCCTTCGAGAGAACGGATCGCGGGAAATAAGACTTCGCCTTCCTTGGTCGTATGCTCTTCCATATCTGAGCGAAACGCATCGAAGACATCTTTGAGTTCGATCAATCGCCCGTCCTTTGCTCCATGTCGCTCTGCGACTCTCGTCGTAAGCGCCGTCAAACGCGGAAGTGCTTCGTGGAGATAGCCGTGGTGAACTTTCTCAATATGATCGCAAAGGTCGGATAGCGATTCCTTCGTCCAGTCGGTGACTTCTGGCTGGGGGCTCGCATCGGAAGCTTCGAGGTCCCGCACCACAGACGCAGCATCGAGCTTTTTCGCGGTGCAAACGTCAGACAATGCCTTCTTACCGCCGCAGCAGTAGTCAATGCCCCAGCGCTCAAAAACGCGGGATCGGGCGGGTTTCTCGGCTACAAGCTGGCCGACGGGTCGATCGAGGAGTTGTGTGTTCATGGTTTTTCGTTCCTAGTGGCTGGCTGTTGGATTGTCAGAGCCGGACAGCCGGCGGCTCTCGATAGAATTCTTCTCGATGTACTCGCGCCAGTTGGATGGCACGTCGGTATCAACGAAGATCGCGGTGACCGGACACTCGGGCTCGCAGAGACCGCAGTCAATGCATTCGTCGGGATGGATGTAGAGCATGTCGTCGCCTTCGTAGATGCAATCCACCGGGCAAACCGTCATGCAGGATTTGTCTTTGACCCCAATGCAGGGTTCGGTGATAACGTAGGGCATTAGCGTCCACCTCCGATCTGTGGGCGCCTCTTGATTGGCGTGAGCTCGCGCACGCGGCACTTGATTGGATGCGCTAGGTCGTTCAATCTGAATATTTCGGCAAGGCTGACTTGGTTCGACTCGGTCAGGTCCGCCAAACTCACCGCCCGCAACTCAGCAAAGAACGCCCTCAATGCAGAGGACAGGACGCCCTTGAGCAGGCAGGCAGGCTCGATCGAACAATTCTGCTTGGGAGGTGTCTGGAAGCAGTGGACCAGAGCGAAGTCCGGTTCAATCGCTCGGACGATCTCCTCCACGGTGATCGCATTCGCCTCTCTGCCCAACGCGAGTCCACCCGACCGTCCCCGCGTCGAAGCGACTAGACCCTTTGCCACGAGCTTGGCGGCAATCCGCATCGTGTGATCCTTCGATAGCTGGAGCTTGGCTGCGACCTCAGGGATGGTCGCCGATCCACTACCGTTAGCAGTGAGATACATCATGATCCGGAGGGAATAGTCGGTTTGCGCGTTTAATCTCATGTCCCGCCTTGATTATACATGCATCGACGAGTCATCATTTGGTTGTTCAGGAGATCAAGACGGAGATTCTCACGATGGATAACATGGGTAAAGATTCTGAAGCAGTCGAAAGCAAGTCGGAGCGGGGTTCCGCCTCGGGACCGCTTTGCTAATGAGGTCTTGCAGTTCGACCTGATCGCGGAAGCGGCGACTCTCGCCAAAGAGCAGCACCCGGGCCAACCGGGTCACCGTCAGGTGGCTCTATACAAACTCGACCATGTTACGGTGGCGCTATTCCGATTTGAGAAGGGAGGTTGTCTAAGGCAGCATAAGGCGAAGAGAGTTGTTCTCATTCAGTTGGTCGAAGGCAGACTATCGGTGGTTGCGGCTGGCGAGAACTATTCTCTTCGAGCTGGTGGACTCTTGGTGCTAGCACCACAGGTTCCGCACGATGTGGAAGCTGAGGAGGAATCCACAATGGTTTTGACGGGGTGCCAAGAACCTTAAGAGCGATGCAGCGATCCCATTTCATGAAGTCGTTCCAAGGGGAGCCTTTCCAATAGAATCACAAGAACTACTCCAAGGATCGTCCCTCCCACCGCTTCAAGACCTGTTCTACTTCGGAGAATGCTCTTCGTGACCTGGTGCTGCCAAAGCAAGCGCGAAAGATATCTTCTTCGCCGAAGAAGTGCTCTCAAGCATGATTGAATTCAAAAACAACCATTACCAGCAGGTAATTGCTCACGGTCTCTCAATTTTTGAGAGCACTCTAGGTTCAAAAAATGGAGCCCCCGCCGAGAATTGAACTCGGGACCTCTTCTTTACCAAAGAAGTGCTCTGCCGCTGAGCTACGAGGGCTAACGCCTGGTTTGGTGGTGGGGAGTGGAGGATTCGAACCTCCGAAGGCATTCGCCGACAGATTTACAGTCTGTTCCCATTGGCCACTCGGGCAACTCCCCAGGCAGAGGGTTTATACCTGAATCGCGGCCCCGCGCACCACGCCTCTGCGGGAGGAATCGGGAAATAGGAATAGGGAATATGGGAAACCGGGAATTAAACTTGGAACTAGCAGCCGCATTGCTCCTTTCCATCTTTCCCTAATCCTAAAATCTTCGCTCTCCTGAGAGGCGCCCGCGCACAGGACTTTTCGCGACAACTGGATTTAGAAGTCTCCTTCCTGATAGCATGGCGCTATGGTCTTGTTGTCCCTAATCGCTTTTTCTGCAATGGCGCAGAGTACAAACCCTGCATTCGACGCTGGCCCAAACCCGCTTCTTATGCAGCACCCGACGATGAATGCGTCACAAATCGTGTTCGAGTTTGCAGACGATCTGTGGTCCGTATCCCGAAAGGGCGGTCGTGCCGTCAGACTCACCACTGCGCCGGGCAAAGAAGCCCATCCGTTCTTTTCTCCGGATGGCAAATGGATCGCTTTCAGCGGCGATTACGATGGCAACACAGACGTCTACGTGATGCCCGCCGAAGGCGGAGAGCCAAAGAGGCTAACAGCTCACCCAGCGCCCGACACCGTCGTCGGCTGGACACGCGATGGTAAGGCGATCATTTTCAGCTCTCCAATGCTTGCGAACAATGACCTGCCCCGCCTCTACACGGTTCCTACAACCGGCGGGTTCCCCAATCCTCTACCACTCCCAAGCGGCACCATGGCGAGCTATTCACCAGATGGAAAGCACCTCGCCTATGTCCCAACGTTCAAGTGGGAACTCGCTTGGAAGCGATACCGCGGCGGCCAGACCTACCCAATTTGGATCGCCGATCTGAGCGACTCCAAGGTCAAGCCCATCCCTCGCGACAACACCAACGACGAGCAGCCGATGTGGGTTGGCGATAAGATCTACTACCTCTCCGACAAGCGCGGGCCAATCGGCCTTTACAGCTACAGCACGGAAAACGGCAAGGAAGCCGAAGAGATCAAGGGCGAGGGATTCGACATCAAGTCGGCTACTGCAGGTCCTGGTGGGATCGTCTACGAGAAGCTTGGCTCCCTCAATATCTACGATCCTGCTACCCACGAATCAACACAAGTCCCGGTTGAGATCAGCGGCGACTTTATGGAGGTTCGGCCCGAATTCAAGTCTTTAGCGCCCTATATGGATGGCGCAGCCATTTCTCCAAGCGGCTCGCGCGTTGTTGTAAGCGCCCGAGGCTGGGTGATGACAGTCCCGGCCAGCAAGGGTGACCCTCGGCTCTTAGATGAGACGCAGGGTGTGCATCGGCACGATCCTTCCTGGTCCCCTGACGGCCGAACTATCGGCTATGTCACCAACGCGCGAGGCACCCAACAGCTTGGCCTTTGGGACGTGACTGCAAACAAAGAGCGAATCGTTGAGCTCGGCGACGCGCCCTCCGATTACAGCAGCCTTGTGTGGTCCCCTGATTCGTCGAAGATAGCCTACTTGGACACTCGCCGCAACCTCTGGATGCTAGATGTCAAGTCTGGAAAGAACACGAAAGTTGATCAGACGATCTTTAACGATCCAACTCACGGGGTGGCGCCAAACTGGTCGCCAGACTCCAAGTGGATCACGTGGTCACGCGACTTGGAAAACCACCTCAATGCGATCTTTGTTTACAGTCTTGATGCAGATAAGTCGACTCAGATCACGGACGGCTACGCGAACGCGGATAGCCCCGTATTCGACCGCAATGGCAAGTATCTCTACTTCTATGCGAGCACAAATGTTGGGCAAGGCACCAGCTGGCTAGACCTCTCCAGCCTCAATAATGTCAACATCCTTAGCTCGGTTTACGCCGTTGTCTTGAAGAAGGATGAGCCCAACCCACTTCAGCCAGAGAGCGATGAGGAGAAGCCTAAAGAGGAAGTCAAAGAAGCTCCCAAGCCTCCCGTCCCAGAGCCGCCAAAGCCGACGACCCCTGAAGCTCCAAAAGAAGCGCCAAAGCAAGATGCAGCTAAACCGGATGCGCCTAAGCCTGACGCCCCCAAGCCGGAGGCGCCTAAGCCAGAGCCAAAACCTGCGATCGACCTCGATGGAATCGAGAGCCGGATTATTACTCTTCCTCTCGCCACTACGGTTTACGTCGGGCTTGAGCCTGGGCCTGCGGGCAGCTTCTTTGCCATGTCCTTGGCGCCGAGGGCCTCTGCTACGAGCGGAGGCGGTCCCGGTTCGATCGTAAAATTCTCTTTTGCCGATCGTAAAGCAACCCCGTTCGCATTTGGCGTGACGGGAATTCAGACAACTCCTGACGGTAGCAAAGCTCTGCTCATGGCTGGTCCATCCCTTCAAATTGTGCCGACGATGATGCCGTCCGCACCCGGCCAAGGCCAGGTCAATCTAGCCGGCTTAAGGGTCAAGATCGATCCGAAAGTCGAATGGGATCATATGTACCACGAGATCTGGCAGCAAGAGCGCGTCCTGTTCTACTCGCCTGATCTGAACGGAATCAATTCGGTCGAGATGGAAAGGCGATATGAGCCGTTCCTGAAGAACATCCAAAGCCGCAATGACCTCAACTATCTGTTCACCGATATGTTGGGTGAGCTCTGTGTTGGCCACGAGTTCCCTGGCGGCGGAGAAATTCCTGACGGGAAGCGAGTGCCTGGAGGGCTTCTAGGCGCGGATTATGCCTTCGAGAATCATCGCTACCGCCTAACACGAGTTTTCGATGGTGAGCGTTGGAATCCCGGCCTCTATGCTCCTCTCGCTCAGCCGGGCATTAACGCCAAGGCTGGCGAATATCTGCTTGCTATAGACGGAAAGGATCTCTTGGATTCAATGGACATTTACGAAGCCCTTGAAGCCAAGTCTGGTCGTCAAGTCAAGATCAAGCTAGGACCTACTCCAGACGGCCTCGGGTCACGGGAGGTAATCGTCGTCCCGATTGGTAGTGAATTCGGCCTTAGGTCCCGAGCCTGGTCGGAAGATAACCGTAGGTTGGTGGCCAAGATGACGAACGGACGCGGCGGATACGTCCACGTCCCTGATACGGCAACGGGTGGCTGGACGGAGTTCAATCGATACTACTACGCTCAGGTTGGGAAGGACGGGATGGTTGTCGATGAGCGATTCAACCATGGCGGCCTCATTAACGACTTCATGATCCGTGAGATGAAGAAGCCGATGGACGGGGCATTTGCTCCCCGCTACAATCGCGACTGGCCAACACCTGGTTCGGCCATCTACGGCCCCAAAGTCATGATCACCAACCAGTTCGCTGGTTCCGGCGGCGACATGTTCCCGTGGCTCTTCCGCCACGAAAAGGTTGGCAAGATCGTTGGCAAGCGAACCTGGGGTGGCTTGATTGCTGCCTTCGGCTTTGGCTTGGTCGACGGCGGCCGAATCAACGCGCCAGATAACGCGTTCTATGACGTCGAGGCCGGTAAGTGGGACGTTGAGAACTGGGGCGTTGCACCGGACATCGAAGTTGAACTTGATCCTTACCTTTGGCGACAGGGTCGGGATGCGCAACTAGAACGAGCAATCGAAGAGCTGAATAAGGACCTGGCGAACTACAAGCCAACAATCCTGAAGCGACCGCCTTACCCTGATCGGACGAAGTTGGACGTGAAGTACTAGGGAAGGGAACGGGGAACCTGGGAATAGGAACTAGGAATAAGGAAAAGGGGAACAGGGGGAAGGACGGATTCCGTCCCTATTCCTAATTCCCTTCACCTTGTTCCTTTAAGGAGTGGAGCGGGTGACGAGACTCGAACTCGCAACCTTGACCTTGGGAAGGTCCTGCCCTACCATTGGGCCACACCCGCGCGTTACTCGCATTATAGCGGGGGCGAACAGGAAATGGGATAGAGGGAATGGGAATAAGGAAAAGGGGAACTGGGAAAAGAACGGATTCCGGTCCCTATTCCTAATCCCTTTTTCCTTGTTCCCAGTTCCTAATCCCTAAGATGGAGCGGGTGGCGGGAATCGAACCCGCATGGCTAGCTTGGAAGGCTAGAGCTTTACCACTAAGCTACACCCGCGTAACAGAGCAGATTCTACCTCCGAGAGCATCTTTCACCGAAAGCCCTAATCAGGGCGATTAGGGTTGACATCTTCCCGGCCCTCCGAGATACTGGTCTTGCAAAGGGGAAGGAATCTCATGAGAATCATTAAACGAACATCAGCCCTCATCGTCGTCGGCCTATACATCGTTGCCATCGCAAGTGCCGATCAGACCAAAGAATTCAAGAAGTACATGACTGCCATGTATCCGAAGATGGTCAAGGCCTTTAGAACCAAGGACATCAAGTTCTTCTCAGATGCGGCGACTCCGGACTTCACCGAGACCGCAATGGGGCGAACCATGAACCGCGATGAAGCTCTCGCGAATTTCGGTCAGATGTTTCAGATGGTCAAGTCAATTGACGTTAAGACCAAGCCCAGTCAGCTCACCTTCAAAGCCGATAAGGGCAAGGGCACGGTCACTGGCAAGTGGGTTTACGTCGGAATGATGAAGCCGGACGCTAAAGGCAAGAGTCACAAGCTCGAAGCGACTTCTTACACCCGTGAAAGCTGGATGAAGAAGGGGAAGGACTGGATGATCTACAAAATGGAAGACACGAAGCCTGGCACTGTCAAGATTGACGGCCGCGTGGTCGATCCATCCAAGATGGGCGGCTAGTAAACTCCCGTGTGTTGTCCCCGCTGGATTAGCGGGGATTTCGATCCAAGCTCCTCGGAGAATCTCAAAAAATGAAAACGCTACATCGAATAACCCTGATCGCCGCGGGAATCTGTGCTGTTGCACTTGCCACGGCGGACGCAACCAAGGACTTCAAGTCCTACTACATGTCCAAGATCGTTCCGGGCATGAAGAGAGCGATGCTGAAAGGCGATACGTCCTTCTTCGAGAAGCTAATGACGTCTGATTACACTTCGAGTGACTACGGCCGTAAGCCGACAGACAAAGCGACCTCAATCTCCATGCTGAAGCAATCATTCGGCGTCATCCACAGCATTCAAGCCACCATGGGGGCTGCGACTTTCAAGGCAGATAAGTCAAAAGCCACGGTTGCAGCATCTTGGACCTATGTCGGAAGCACTGTCAAAGATCCTAAGGGAAAGTCTCACAAGATCACGATCTTAAGCAAGAACAAGGAAACCTGGGTGAAAAAGGGCAGTGATTGGTTGATCCAGTCGAGCGCCGACCTTGGGCCTCCTAAGATGACGATGGACGGAAAAGCGATGCAGGGTGCGGGAGGCTAGTAGCTTCTCCAGTTCTTTTCCCAATCCGGCTCGTATGGTGGAATACACCATGCGGGCCATTTTCGTTATTAGGCCCGGAAAAAAAACGGAATTTGACACTGCGCGTAAGGGATTCACGCCAAAAGCCTGATAACAATACTAAGCTTTCCACTCTGCGCGCCCGACAACTTTACTAGCATGTTCAATCGGAGTAGCAGAAATGTATGAGTCGTATTGGGGTTTGACAGAGCAGCCATTTAGCCTGACGCCCGATCCAAGGTTTCTTTATATGAGCCGAGGACACGAAGACGCGCTGATGATGTTGCACTACGCCATCACGCGAAACAAGGGCGCTGCGATGCTGTCCGGAGATATCGGTCTAGGTAAGACCACGGTCAGCCGCAAATTACTCGATCTATTGGATCCGATCAAGCACCGAGTGGTGTTAGTCGTGAATCCAATCCTTACCCCGGTGCAGATTCTCCAAGAGATTCTCGAGCAACTGGATTTTCAAACGACCTCGCGAAACCGCCAAGTGCTTGTCTCAGAGCTCCACAAAGTGCTCATCGCATGTTACGAGCGCGGCCAACAGGTTGTGTTGGTACTGGACGAAGCCCACTTGATTCGATCGAGCGCGACGCTCGAAGAGCTAAGGCTTCTACTCAACTGCCAGATGAATGATCAATTCCTGATCTCTCTCTTGCTGCTGGGCCAGATCGAGCTTAGGCCCAAGATCGCGAAGGTTCCTGCCCTTGAGCAGCGCCTTGCCGTTCGACACTCCTTGAAGCCACTTGATGTTGTCGAAACCGGCGAAATGCTCCTTCATCGAATGAGGGTCGCTGGATTCACGGGCGAAACCAGCCCGTTCACTCCAGACGCAGTATTTGAAATCCACAAAGCTAGCAAAGGCACTCCTCGAGTGGCCTGTCAATTAGCTGACAATGCCCTGCTGGTCGGCATGGTTCAGAAAGTACAGGTCGTGGATGGATTCCTTATGCACAACATCATTGCCGAATTCATCGGTGAGGGAGTTGGGGCGTGAATCTAGCCGATGCGCTCCGAAAAGCAAAGAACAACGCCGGTGAAACGGTGTTGCCTGGAGTGCTTCCCATTACCGAAACGAT
>JBBQMJ010000017.1:0-18030 GCA_038328815.1 Fimbriimonadales bacterium
CCACGAAGCTAAGCTCAACCAATCCCGACTTGAGGCAAGAATCTCCGAGTTGGAGAAGCATGTTCAGCTCGCAAAGATCATCAAGCCGTCAACGGAAGGCGGCGCTCAATTTGGATCTAAAGTGACCCTCTTGGAGATTGAGTTCCAAGAAGAATTTACGATTACGCTCGTTGGGTCCTATGAATCGGATCCAACGCAAGATCTCATCTCAATCACGGCGCCCCTTGGTGAAGCCATTGTAGGCAAGAATGTCGGCGATGAGCTCAGCGTTACGGCGCCGGGCGGAGTGCAGAGTTACAAAGTAGTCCGCATCGAGTAGAGATGAAAAACGATCTTGTGCTCGGCGCCACGTTCCTGATTGGTCTCGTGATTTCTGGCTGCGCATCATCCGAGCAGCCTAAAGCTGTGGCCAAAGAGACGGAGAGCCCGCCCAGGTTCAGCAAGGACGTTAAGCCTGTCGAAAACCTGGATCGATCCGACCTTTTTCTGTCGCATCTCAATTTGACCAGCCGTTTCCAGGTTTTGAACCTGAGTAACAAGCTGTACCTAGCAGATGATGTCGACCGAGCTACCGAAGTATTTGGGCCGCCTCCCAAGGCGTACGACGTCACAGACCTACCTCCTGGCTGGAAGGATGAGGGTTATAAAGCCGCGGGTTGGGAGACAAGTGTTCGATCGGGCAGAACAGAAGCTTCGTTGGAAGGCTTTGGCGTGATCTTGCAGAAAGACCGAGTTGCCCTTGCAATGCTAACAGTCGCCCACGCCGATGCCAATATGTTTGGCCGGATAATCACTGAATACCAAGAAGAACTCCGCCTAAAGCCAGTTTCTGCTGCGGACAAGAAGTCCAGATATCGATTCTGGACGATCGACGATCAGTCCCTTATGGTTTCAGCTACCACAACATCGACTGGTGATTTAATCACGGTTGCCCTTGGCGCGAAGCCGCTCATGGACGGCTTGCGCATGAACGTAGACCGGGCGAAGGAAGATATTAAAGATTCGGATCGTATCCTTGCCAGCCGTTCAGAACCCGCTGCTAATAAATGAAGCGATTTGAGATACTCGCGCGTATAACTAATTAACTTCAAACGAAGGAGGTGGTGTTAGCGAATGAGTAACGACAGTTTGCACCAGGGAGGTTGTGGGTTTTAGCGAACTCGCAATCGTGAATTGGCAGGTTCAGTGATGAACCCAACCCTCTCTGGGAAGCCAAAGAAGAAAGCTCCGTGCCAATATGGCGCGGGGCTTTCTTCGTTACCGCATCGTTTGCAGTGAACGGTAAACTAGAACCCGCATGCCAATGCCCGCCGTAGGTGAACCGTTCCGCGACTTCGCGATTGGAGCTTTTGACTCCCGAAAAGTCCGCAAAGCCCAACCTTTGGTCGTCATCGTGTGGAAAATCGGCTGTGAAACGAGCCGAATGACGTTGCCCTTCTTTGACCGCCTTCAAGACGCCTATCCTGATGCGGAGATCGTCGGCATCGCGCAGGAAACAGCTCAAGACATGGGCGACTATGTGCTCGAACAGGGCATTGGTTTTGGCCAACTAGCCGATGAAGGACTTCTGGTCACCCGCCAGTTCGAAGTAGATTACGTTCCTGCGTATTGGCTTACCGACTCGTCTGGAAAGGTCATCGAGGGTGGCGGCGCCTGGGATAAGAGCCGAATCGAGGCAATCGGAAAGGAGCTTGCGCGTCTGACCGGTGTTAAAGCGAAGGGTATTTTCAAAGCCTCAGATGCGGTACCCAACTTCAAGCCCGGTTGAAAGAGCAAATAAGGCTCGCCGGTCGGCGAAAACACATGAGCGATAAGGTCTCCGTCATCATCCCAAGCTACAATCACGCCCGCTTTTTGCGCGCGTGCATTGAAGGCGCCCTTGCCCAGACTCACGAGAATTTGGAAGTCATCGTCATCGATGATGCGAGCATGGATGACAGCTATTTGATCGCTCAGAAGATCCAGGACCCACGGTTGCAGGTTCACCGAAATAAGAAGAACTTAGGCACATACGGGACCCAGGCGGCAGGTCTCGAACTGGCAACTGGTGACTGGATCGCAATTCTCGACTCCGATGACCGGTGGTTGTCTAATAAAATTGAAAAACAGCTTGAAGCCGTGCGAGACCGGGGTGGACTTTGGTGCTACACCCTTGGCCAGATGATTGACGCCGAGGACAAAGTCCTTCAAACGGACGTTCATGCAGACTGGCCCCGAACTGAAACACAGGATTTGCTGCCTCGCTTGCTTGATGTCAACCGCGTCCTTGCTTCTGCCGTGATGTTTCGGCGCGGCGCAACAAGCTTTCGCCCCGAGCTTCGTTTTTGCGGGGACTGGGTAGCCCTGCTATGGCTTGCAGAGCAATCTGACGCCATTTGCGTTCCCGAAGAACTCACTCTATGGCGGCAGCACGATACGAATAGCTACAGGCGTTCTAACGCGCTGACATTGGAAGAAATCCTGGTGCGTCGCGCGATCCTAGATCGCCGCGAGGAATGGATTGCCAATTCAAAGCACAAAGAAGCGACGGCTAACGGCCTAAGCGCCTGCGCCCTGGCTCTTTCGGCCCTTTATGTCCTGATTGGCCAGATGCGGCTAGCCAGGGCTGCGGCCAAGATGGCCAGCAATTTAAGACCGGCAAGTAGCCTTGCACGCAAACGGCGACTCGTTGCTGCGATGCCGATGAAGATAGCTCAGCGCCGACTCTGGCCCGCAGAGCCACCGGTTTCCGTCGATCTCGGAGCCCTGAAGAACCCTCCGGAGATATTAACGAAGAACTGAGGTACCACCATTTCCAGCTACATCGTGATAAGATGTTTGGCATTGCCACGTGGTAGCTAATGTCCAAATTATTCTTCGCTTCCGTAGCTGTTCTAGTCGCGCTCTGTGGTCTCGTCTTCGCTGTTGGCTTCCTTGTGATTCTCAAGATGCAGCTGCCTCCGGCTGAGGCCCTGCCGATATGCGCCGGCTTCGCGATCCTAATCGTGTCGCTCCAATACTGGCTTGGACCACTGGTAATTGACGCCGTCGTACAGATTCGTTGGACGTCGGCCGCTGAGTTAGGGCCAGATTTCGATAAGTGGCTGCAGACCACTTGCAACACCTTCAAAATCCCGCTGCCTCGCTTTGGCATTATCGAAGAGGGTTCACCCAATGCATTCACTTACGGCAACGGCCCATGGAACGCAAGAGTTGTGGTTACAAGGGGCGTGATTGACGCCCTTGATCCGGAAGAGCTCAAAGCTGTCGTTGCCCATGAGCTGGGCCACATCAAGAACCGCGATTTCATCGTGATGACCGTCGTCCAGGCGCTCGTTCTCGCACTGTACACGCTTTACATGGCTTCGCGATTTAGCAGAAATCGAAACACAACCTACGTGGTGATCGCCGCTTGGGTGGCCTACCAGCTTAGCTACTACATTTCGCTGTTTCTTTCGCGGGTTAGGGAATACATGGCGGATTTTGCATCTGCGCAAATCATGTCCAGTGGCAACCCGTTGTCAACCGCCTTAGTCAAGATATCGTACGGCATGGGTCGGCTTCAGCCAGCAACCCCTTCCGGAGGCGGGCAGAGAGTTCCAGCGCCTCGCGGTCCTCTTGGCAGTCCTGGTGCAGCGCCAGCGGCATCCTACATGACCGCGCCGCCTCAGCGAGCCGCCTCCCAGCAGATCATTCTTCCCCCAGTAGGTGGCCAAACCTACGCCGCCGCGCCGCCTGTCTCGATGCCGCCCATTGATCCAAATGCCGCCGCAGTGCACGCCGCACTTAATTCCTCCTCTGTGTCTCCCGGTCTCATGGCGAAGCTCAACCAGATTCAATCGGACTCCGATAAGAAGCACGGAGGCGCGCCTCAAATGCAGCAGGCCATACAAGCAAACAAGAGGCAGATAAGCACGCAAGCTCTGGGCGCGTTCGGTATTGCGAGCGCAGCCGGAATGAGGTCAGCCGTCACCTGGTGCGGTAACAACGGAACCGTTGATCCCAGCCACTTCGCCGCAGGGGCAAGATGGGAGCTGTTCAATCCGTGGGCAAAGATCGCCGAACTTATTAGCACGCACCCTTTAACCGCACGGCGCATTCAGGCTCTTCAAAAGCTGAACGCCCGCTGGAATGAAAAGCCGGCCTACGATTTCTCGAAGATCAAGCCTGGAAAGTACAGCGGCTTCTCGGGCGATGTCGTGATTTCCTTTCTGCCCATCACGCTCGGGCTTGTAACTGGTTTTGGCATTGGCTCGATGGGCGTCCAGCATGTCGGCTCCGCAGTTTGCTATGGCGTTTCCGCATTCTGCGGCGGTCTGATTATTCAGTTGATGTCCAAGTATCGGGGCGGCTTCAAGAGGGCGAAAGTTCTGGGTTGCCTAGGAGAGCTGAACGTCTCCCATATGCGCCCAATCCCTGTCGTGCTGCAAGGCATGTTTACCGGTCGACTTTCGGCGGGCCTAGCCTGGGCCGATGACTTCGTGCTCCAGGACGACACCGGCTTTGTCGCCTGCATATTGAATCAGCCGTTGAAATTCATGGAATGGATTTGGGGCTGGATGTACAGCTCGCAGTTCGTTGGCCAGGATGTTGTGGTGTATGGCTGGTATCGGCGTTTCGGCTCGCCCTTCGTCGAAATCTCGCACTTCGAAGTACCCGCCATGCGAAAGACGGTGAAGGCCTATTACTATCCTGCAGCTCTCGCATTTAGTGTCGCATTCTGCGTCGGATTCGCCTGTCTTGCCATGATTATCTCGCGTTAGCCAAAGCACCGAAACACCGAACCCTGTGATCGGACCTAGGACTACGAAAAGCTTCGTATATAATCCTCTTCGTGATCAGTTTCATGGCGTTGGATTGTTGGTTTTTTCCCGAGCACAAGGGTTGCATTGTCCGCCGAGGGCTCTTAGCCCTCCTGGCGCTAGGTGCACTTTCCCCAGGCGGCTCTGCCCAGGACACCCCCGTCCACAGCATCAGTAGCCCGTCACTTCCTGCCGGCGAGTGGAAGCGCACGGTAACGAAACTAAGTCATGCGCAGGCGCCTCCGAAGATTGATGGAATTCTCGACGACGCCTGTTGGAAGAATGCCACCCATGCGGAAGGCGTCTTTCGATACCGGAGCAACGAACCGGTTGCGGAGCAGACCGAGGCGTGGATCACCGTGGACAATACTCACCTCTACTTTGGCTTCCACTGCCTGGATAGCAAGCCAAATCTAATCGTCGCAAACGAAACCCAACGAGACGGGAATTTAGATCAAGACGATGCCTTGTTTATCGTCATCGACAGTCAACTGGCACGGCGAGACTGCAGCCAATTCAGTGTCAATGCGCGGAGCACGCAACTGACGCGACTGGAGGGCGGGACGGCAGATAACCTAACGTGGGCAGGAGATTGGAACGCGGCCACCCACCGCACATCCGAAGGTTGGAACTGCGAAGTCTCAATTCCGTTCTCGCTGCTGAAGTATCCAAAAGGCGCGCATTCATTTGCCATCGCATTGGCCCGCAAGCTGGCTCGCGAGACCAACGTCGAAGTTTGGCCCTACGTTCCACCCGCGGGCAATAACAACCTCACTCAATATATGGATGACTTTGAGGGGATTAACCCGCCGTTCTATCCTCCTCATCTGGTCGCTTTGCCTTACGTCTTGGCTACGGGCGGGCAGTCAACCAGTGCCCGCGTTGGAATTGACCTCAAGTATCCCTTTTCGACAACGATGACTGGGGTCGCAACCTTGCACCCTGACTTCGAGACCATCGAGCAAGCAGTTAACAACTTAAGCTTTTCTTACACTGAGAAATTTGTGCCAGATCGGCGGCCATTCTTTGCCGAGGGTAGTGGCTTCCTGTCTGATTCCTTCTTGTTCTACTCTCAAAGAATCCCGTTCGTGGACGAGGGCATGAAGCTTATTGGAAAGCAAGGGCCAACTTCCATTGCGATGCTTGCCACGGCATCGCAGATGGATGACAAGCAGGAAGCTTTTGTCGCAAACATGTCCACGGCTTTAGGGAAGTACAGCGGGTTCGGTGGAGCCGTCCTCGCGAATAGGGCTGCGGGCCAACCTGGTAACGAGGTCGCACAGCTCAATGCCAACTACGGCTGGGCTAAGGATGGCCGCCGGTCAAACGTCTATAGCAATGTGACCGGCTCGTGGCAATCGAACGGCATTTCCGATCGCAATGACTTCATTCAATTTTCTTCTAACGGGGGGAACAACAAGGTTGGTGGGAACGCGTGGTTCTCTGAGACTGGACCGAACTTTGTGAACCAGCTAGGGCTGGTGTACGAGACTGATTTACGTGGTAGCGGCTTCGATGTCTACGAAAACATCCAAAAGGATCGTGGCCCTGTCGAATACCAATATTTCGACTTCAACGCGAGCTCTAATCGCCATATGACAGGCGGGTTCTTTCACGACTCCATGTCGGCATCTGGTTCGTTGAATTTGCGAAAAGGCTATGGGTTTCAGCTAGGCGTAGATGCCGGAAAACGAGATGATTTCCACGACGACACCCTAACCTCAGGCTTTTCGTGGAACCAGAAGAGCTTGTTCCAAAGTGGCGGAGTTTACACCCAGGTTGGGCGAAGGGAGAACATGCCGTACCGGTTTGTGGATTTGAGCCAGGGCGTGTTGCTTTCAAAATGCTTTACGATGCTGTTCGACGTAAATCAGGCTTTGGTGGATGGCGACACGACGAACCAGGTGGTGGTCAGCGGAACGTACCGATTACGCTCGGATCAAACTTTTGGCGGACGGCTCATAAAGCAAGGCGATTCGTTGAACGCGTATCTTTCCTTTAGTCGTCGCGTCCGGCAAGGCACCGACATCTTCCTTCTGGTTGGCGACCCGAATAGCGCGAAGACAAGGGGGATTGTAACGCTGAAGTTAGTGCGGCCGTTCTAACGGCCCGGCTATTCCGGTGCGCGACCTAGGCGCGTCTTTTTGCGCCTTCTAGGTCGCCGCCAAATGCTTGCCTCGGCGCCCGGAAGCCCTCTTTTCTGCTTCCCCTGGCAGTTTCCGGTAAAACAGTCTCGTCATGGCCACTGTTGCTCATCCCGAACCCGCTTTCCGTCAACTGCCCTTCATGGGCGTTATTCGCGTCAATAACGAGGCGGCGAAGGTTGGCTATCGCATGGGCGATCCGGCTTGGGAGAATCTCGGGCAAGGACAGCCGGAAGTCGGGGAACTCGAAGGTGCGCCTCCCCGTTACAGTCAGCTGGACATCGATCCAGCCGATCACGGCTACGGACCTGTCGAGGGGACGCCTGCTCTGCGAGAGGCAGTAGCCGCGCATTACAATCGGCTGTACCGGAAGGGCAAAAAATCGCAATACACGGCCGATAACGTGGCGATCGCAGCTGGGGGCCGTTTGGCTTTGACCAGAATTGGCGCTGCTCTAAACCACATCAAACTTGGCTATTTCACTCCCGATTACACTGCGTATGAAGACCTCTTAACCACCTTTGGCGGTATCGATCCAACTTGGATTGAGCTAAGGCCTGAGGAAGGATTCAGGATTTCGCCAACCGACCTAGAAAAGCGCGTGCGTTTCGACGGCATCAGCGCGCTCCTCATCAGCAATCCTTGCAACCCGACAGGCGTTGCAGTTAACGGCCCCGAGCTGAACTCATGGGTGGAGATGGCGCGTTCGACGTCTTGCACGCTGCTCATGGACGAGTTCTATTCGCACTATTTCTATGCTGGCGACGGGCCCGTAAGCGCCGCGGAGTTCATTGAAGATGTCAACGAGGATCCAGTTGTAATCATCGATGGTCTCACCAAATGTTTCCGCTACCCTGGCTGGCGCGTGGGTTGGGTGGTTGCCTCCAAGAACACCATTCAGGCGCTTACGGCGGCTGGCAGCTTCCTTGACGGCGGTTCATGTCGGCCGATGCAGAAAGCGGCGCTTGCCGTCTTAGAGCAGGGAAGAGCCGATCGAGAAACTACTGCCGTACGTACTGTTTTCGCTGAGAAGCAGAGGATCACGATTGAAAAGCTAACCGCCATGGGCGTACGCTTCCCACAGAAGCCGGAAGGGACGTTCTATGCGTTTGGCTGCATTGAAGATTTGCCGGCTCCGTTCAACGATGGCATCGCATTCATGTATGAAGCGTTCAAGCACAAGGTGCTAACCGTGCCTGGCGAGTTTTTCGACGTAAATCCTTACCGAACCCGCGAGGGCCGTTCGCCGCTGAAGGGCTACGTGCGATTCTCATTCGGCCCGCCGAAGGAGAACTTGGTTTCGGGACTAGATCGGCTGGCGGAGATGCTGAGCAAATAGCGGGCAAACCAGACCAGACCAGACCAAGTCTGCATGGTATAATGTAAGCATGACCATGCGCAACGTCACGGAAGCGAAGGCTGAGCTTTCGGCACTCTTGGTCTTGGTTGAGAATGGCGAAGAAGTGATCATTTCGCGTGCGGGTAAACCTATCGCGAAGCTCACACGTCTGGACGCATACACAGAACGCCGCAAACCAGGCCAGCTGAAGGGCCAGATATGGATTTCGGACGACTTCGATTCACTTGGCGACGAACTGACGCGTGACTTCTTTGGTGACGCGTCGGAGTGACGATTCTCCTCGATACCCATATTTGGCTGTGGTGGATGTCTGGCAGCGAGCGGCTATCAGCGGCTGCGCACGCCATCATCGAAGAGCCTACGCACCGGATATATGTGAGTTCGATTAGTGTTTGGGAGGTCGTCCTGAAGTCGCAAGTTGGTAAGTTGAAGGTCGAAGGAGACTTGGTCGGTGATTCAGCCAAGCAAGGAATTAACCTATTGCCCTTTACGGCAGCTCATGCTCAGGCAGTTGGAGACCTGCCGCTTCACCATCGCGATCCATTTGACCGCGCGTTGATCGCCCAGTCTGTCGCGGATCGACTGACGTTCGTGACAAGTGACAAGGAACTGGCAGCCTATGCCCCGACGACCGAGCTGATACTTGCTGTTTAGTCCACCCGACCCTTAACGCTTTGCCTTGACAATGGCTCCACTTTTCAGCCTGCAGATGTTCGGCGCAGCAGTTGGTTTGAAAGAAGCGGTGCACAATGGGCCATGGTGGCTTTACTGGCAGCAGTGTTGCTGGGTGTGCAGGATACTAAATGGAACGATCGGGAGTCGTTCGATAAGGCGCTTTGGAGTTTGAACCGACAAGAATCGCCGAGCCGAGTTCGATGCGCATTGGGTCGGCCAAGTTGTGTTAAGAAGGGCAGCAATTGGGAGATTTGGTTCTACGGGCTTACACGGAAAGGTCAACTGCCGACTTTTGGTCAGATCCTCTTCCTCGAAGGTACTTCACAGATTTCCTACCCACCACGGCCACACTCAGACAATGAACTCCACTTCGGCGAAACCCCTTCAGCTAGCGTCATTTCCGAAGCCGAGTTGATCCAAGGCTTGAATATTCTTGGCGCATATGAAGAAGGTACATCGCCCAGCGAAGTGACTGACGTAATTCGCTGCGTAAACAAACTGCTGCCGTTCGGTGAGGCAAAGGTCAAGGCGATCCTCACCGAAGCGGGCAGATTGGGGGTCGATGGAGGTTCGATTCCTGGCTACAAGATGAAGCTCTTTTGGCTCGTTCGAGCCTTATACGATGTTCCGGACAATCCGCCCAACTTCAATCCACCTGCGATTGGCAGTTATGGTCAGCCCAACGAAGCCGGTCTAAGGAATTGGCCAACGTTCCCCCTATTCATGGATGACGACATTCCGTTTTCGGCCTACTATGGCAGACTTTTGCAAGGTATCTCGGAGCCTTTTTATACGTATTTTCTCGAAGAGGGACCAAGGCTTGCCCTGCGCAAGCGTCCTCTAGTTCCGCCCGATGATCCATTCCCAGCCTTTCTACGTGACCTTGAGAAATACCGAAAGGAGCCCGAAAACTACTTTCTTGCGTTGACTTACGACCAACTGTTTTGGTTGGTACATGCCGTGTACACGCCTCAGGTAATGAAGGATGCGATTGCCCGTAGGTGGAAAGGGGAGCCACCGCTGGTCTTAATCAAGGGCATGCCGGGCGTTCGTAAGGCTGATTTTGATCGATTTCACGGCGAGTTCTTGGCTCTTCATGCACGATGGGACCCGGCAAAGATGGATTACGTGTTACGAGGTAGCCAACAGAGATCAGCCGCTAGCCATTGCCTCACCAAACCAAACAGCAAATAGCAAGTTCCGGCAAGGTTTCTAACGCGGAACTCGGAATGACAAACGGGAGAGGAGTATCGGTCGAGCGACTGCTGATCAACACCCTGTGAGCCTAATATTTTACAACAGTTTTCTTAAAACTCGTTGACTTTAAACATGCTTGGCGGTACAATTGGGCTTCGCGCACACTTGCCCGGAGGCATGGATGAGAATTATTCAGCCGTCCTCGAAGAGAATCGGCCGGTTCCTCGAGGTCCCCTATCTGATTGAGTTACAGCTTAATTCCTACAAATGGTTTCTAGAAGAAGGACTGCCAGAACTATTTAAAACGTTTTCCCCAATTTGGGATTTCACACAAACAAACTACATCGAACTCGTCAGCTTTACTTTGGGTGAGCCAAAGTACTCGATCCAAGAATGTCGCGACCGCGATATGACCTTCGAAGCGCCGATCAAAGCGATCGTGCGTTTTGGTGGCCGAGATCGGGAAGTTATTGAGTCTGAAGTCTATCTCGGCGATCTGCCGCTGATGACTGGAAAAGGCACGTTCATTATCAATGGACGCGAGCGCGTCATCGTGTCGCAGCTCAGCCGATCCCCAGGCCTTTACTTTGAAGAAGGCGTAGACAGTTCGATGCAAGTCATCGTCTCTGCTCGGGTTATTCCGAACGAGGGTCCGTGGCTCGAAATTGAATCTGATGCCAACCTGGTCGTAAGAACCCAGATCAGCCAGACCAAGAAGCTACCGCTTACCCAACTGATCAAGGCTCTCTATGGCTTTGAGAAGGGCCGTGGGCGATCCAATGTGGTCGTCGGAAAGGCGATCCACAAGCGTGTGGTTGAGCCCGTTGCAGATCCTGAGACCGGTGAAATCATCATCGAGGCTGGGACGTTGCTGACTCCTGAGAAGATTGCTTCACTGCCCGAGAGCGTTCTCGGCTTGAAGACTTTGATGGAGACGCCGCTCGCCAACAACGACGAGATTATTCAGACCTTCGGCACCAAGATGACTTTTGAGAAGCCAACCGCGGACGATCTGACCGGCAAGCGTGTGCTCGCCGACATGAACGACGAGGAAGGCAAGCCGCTCATCCGCAAGATGGAGCGCATCGAGCGGGAGACCGCCAAAAAGATTGAGTCCATGGGTCTTGCATCGCTTGAAGTGATGGAAGTTCTGAACTTCGTCGAGGCGACGCTGGAGCAGGATCCGACCACCAACTCTAAGGACGCTCTGCTTGATATCTACAAGCGACTTCGCCCAGGTGAAGCCGCCAACGAAGAAGCTGCACGGCAATTGCTATACGGTCTGTTCTTTGACGTCAAGCGATACGATCTTGGAAAGGTTGGCCGCCGCTTCCTTAACCAGAAGCTCGGTATCGACGTTCCCCTTGAGACGCGAAGCCTGACTTCGGAAGACCTCGCAAGCATTCTGTTCTCCATGGTCCCTTACGTCATGCGGGAAAGAGAGCGTGACGACATTGACGACCTGAAGAACAAGCGTGTGCGTTCCGTTGGAGAACTACTTCAGAGCCAACTCCGCCTCGGATTCGTCCGAATGGAGAAGGTTGCCCGCGAAAGAATGACGAGCACGGACCAGGAGAACCTCCTTCCAGGCATCATTCTCAGCGTCAAGCCGGTTAGCGCATCGATCAAGAGCTTCTTCAGCAGCAACCAGCTCAGCACGTTCATGGATCAAACGAATCCGTTGAGCGAGTTGACCAACAAGCGAAGACTTTCAAGCCTTGGGCCGGGTGGACTTCAGCGAACCAGCGCTAAGCTGGAAGTTCGCGACGTTCACCGTTCTCACTACGGCCGCATCTGCCCAATCGAGACCCCTGAAGGTCCGAACATTGGTCTGATCTCGCAGCTCACCACCCACGCTCGCGTGGACGAGTTCGGCTTCATCATGACCCCCTACCGTAAGGTGGTCAACGGTCGGGTTACCGACGAGATTATTCACGTCACCGCGCAGGAAGAGACCGGTCTTCTGGTAGCTCCCGCGGACGTTCTCACGGACGAGACGGGAATGATCATCGAGGAGAGGCTTCAAGTGCGTTGCGCAGGTGGAGACCTTGGCGGCGCGTCCTATCCGATGGTATCACGCGACACCGTGAACTTCATGGACGTTTCCCCTGTCCAGATCGTGTCTGTCGCTACGGCTCTTATCCCGTTCCTTGAGAACGACGACGCAAACCGTGCCCTTATGGGCGCGAACATGCAACGCCAGGCGGTGCCGCTGCTAAGGTCTGAAAAGCCCTTGGTCGGAACCGGCTACGAGCGCGTTGCCGCCGTTGACTCAGGAGCTGCCGTTGTCGCTGCTCACGATGGAATGGTCGAGTCGGTTACTGCCCTTGAAATCAAGGTTCGCAGAGACACCGGCGAGCTTGACCTCTATCCGCTCATGCACCTAGTGCAGAGCAACAAGTCAACCTGTTTCACTCACCGCCCAGTGGTAATGCCTCGCCAGCGCGTTCTTCGGAACGACGCCTTGGCCGATGGCGCCTGCTGTGACGATGCCCAGCTTGCCCTTGGTAAGAACGTGCTTGTCGCGTTTATGCCGTGGGGTGGCTACAACTATGAAGACGCGATCATCTTCTCTGAGCGCATCGTCAAGGACGACGTCTATACGTCCATCCATGTCGAGCGACACGAGACAGAAGCGGTCGACACGAAGCTTGGACCCGAAGAAATCACGCGTGACATTCCAAATGTCGGCGAGGAAGCCCTCAAGGACCTCGACGAGAACGGAATTATCCGCGTAGGCGCCGAAGTTCGGCCAGAAGACATTCTGGTTGGTAAGGTCGCTCCCAAGGGCCAGGTCGAAATGACCGCTGAAGAGCGGCTCATTATCGCGATCTTCGGTAAGAAGGCAGAAGAGACGCGCGACGTTTCGCTCAGATTGCCTCACGGCGAAAAGGGAACGATCGTTGACGTCAAGGTCTTCAGCCGCTACAAGTATCTAAGCCCGTCCATCAACTACGTCTATAAGGAGAGCAAGAAGCGCGAGCGACTCGTGTGCGATCGCACCGACGAACCACTGCTTCAGATCCCTGGCGACGAGTTGCCAGCCGGTACCAACATGACCGTCCAGGTCTACATCGCCCAGAAGCGCAAGCTAATGGTTGGCGACAAGATGGCCGGGCGCCACGGAAACAAGGGAGTTATCTCGCGAATCGTCCCGATCGAGGATATGCCATTCCTCGCTGACGGTACGCCGGTTGACATCATCTTGAACCCGCTTGGTGTTCCAAGCCGAATGAACATTGGACAGATTCTGGAAACCCACCTTGGCTATGTCGGCAAGCACCTTGGCATCACCTATCGATGCCCGGCGTTTGAAGGCGCAACCGAAGGCGAAATCCTTGGTGAAATGACTCGGCTTGCCGAGCACATGCGACAGCAGTGCCTCAAGGCCTATGTCAACACCGAACTCCTGCTCAACATCAACTTTGAGAAGGACGAGAATCTGGAGACGATGATCGCCAACGTCGATAAGCGACTACGCAAACTTGGCCAGAAGGGCCTTGAGCGCGTTTCCCGAATCCTCGGTGCCGTGCCAAGCAAGTCCACACAGGATCTGCTTGACGTCGACTTCGAGACTTGGGAGCCTGAGATTCTTGAAGAAGAAGAGGGCGAAGCGACCTATAAGGGCGAAGAAGTTCTGTATAAGGCGATGATGGAGAAGATTGAAACCAACGTGTTTAAGCGCGCTGGAATCGATCCTAAGAGCTGCAAATCAAGAATTCGAGACGGATTCACGGGCGACGACGTCCCGAATCCGATCACAGTCGGCATGATCTACATGCTGAAGCTTGAGCACCTTGCAGACGAAAAGATCCACGCTCGTTCAATCGGACCGTACTCCCTCGTTACGCAACAGCCATTGGGTGGTAAAGCCCAGTTCGGTGGCCAGCGTTTCGGAGAAATGGAAGTGTGGGCGCTTGAAGCTTACGGCGCAGCTTATACGCTGCAGGAACTGCTGACCATCAAGTCGGACGACGTCATGGGACGTGTGAAGGCTTATGAGGCAATCGTCAAGGGTGAAACTTTGGCCGAGCCGGGCATTCCGGAAAGCTTTAAGATCCTAGTCAACGAGCTTCGCTCGCTATGTCTTAAGGTGGCTGTCGAAGATGCGGCCAACAAGGAACTTCCGCTCAAGGATCTCGACGAGCTTTCGGGTGGCGACGACATGCGCCTAGCCCGATCCGTGGGGTTCTTTAACTAACACCGTGACAGGTGAAAGGTGAAAGGTAAAGAGACTGTGAGCAATATTCAGAGCTTTCGAGACTTGGAGATATGGCAGTTAGGTATGGACATCGCGCAGGCGACGTACCGCCTAACTGCCGATTTGCTAGCTGATGAGCGCTATGGACTCTCAAGTCAGATGCGGCGTGCGGCGGTTTCGGTGCCGTCGAACATCGCTGAAGGCTGGGGCAGAGGAACGCAGCCTCATCTTGCAAATTTTATCAAGATTTCCCGGGGCTCGGCAGCCGAGCTTGAAACACTAATCGAGATATGTATCAGCATTGGATTGGGAACGAATTCATTTGGCGATATTCCTGAGGACCTTGCGACCTTTGGTCGCAAGAGCTACGCCTTCTTAACGAAAATCGAGAAGGCCAATGTTCGAGAAGAAGGATCGCTCTATGGAGTTGGCAACTGATGGATGTGGTCTCGTCCGACACTTTTCACTTTTCACCCTTCACATTTCACTTTGTCCCCGCTACTAAGGAGCTATCCATTTAATGGCAGACGTAAATCTATTTGACAAAATCAGAATTGGTATCGCAAGCGGAGAAGACATCCTTGGATGGACTCATGGCGAAGTAAAGAAGCCTGAGACCATTAACTATAGGACCTTCAAGCCGGAGCGCGATGGCCTGTTCTGTGAGCGCATCTTCGGTCCCGTTAAGGACTGGGAGTGCTCGTGCGGACGCTACAAGAAGATCAAGTACAAGGGCATTACCTGCGAGCGATGCGGCGTCGAGGTCACTCGAAGCAAGGTTCGTCGCGAGCGAATGGGTCACGTGGAACTGGCGGCGCCTGTCTGCCACATTTGGTACCTAAAGGGCGTCCCCTCACCGCTTTCGTTGATCCTTGACATCTCGCCAAGGCTTCTTGAGAAGGTCATCTACTTCGCCAGCTTTATCATCATCGACATCGAGGGCGAGGAAATTGCCGAACTCCTTCCTCAAATTCGAGTCGGTGTTGAGACTGAAAAGGCAAATCTGCAAATGCAGATGCGCGAGCTGGAAGAAGAGAGCCTCGGACGATTCGCCACCGAGCTTATCGAGAACCCTGACGACTACTTTGACGAGTCGTTCGTTCGAGAGCGCGCCAAGGCCGTTAACGACCGAATTAAGGCTGAGTACCGCGATGCCGACGACCGGTTGAAAGACCTGGACGTTGCCGTCGAAATCCTCGGCAAGCTCGAGCGCAATCAGCTCATCGATGAGGACAAGTATCGCGCGGTCAGCAAGCTGCTCGACAGCGTAGGCGCTCGCATGAGCAAGGACCTTCGGGCTCTTGTCCGCGCGAACATCGGCGCTGACGCTATTAAGGAACTCCTGAACCGCGTCGATCTCGAGAAGCTGGCCCGTGGCCTGCGACAAGAGATCATCATGACCCAGAGCCAGAGGCGCGCACGTGCCATCAAGCGGCTTGAAGTCGTGGAAGCGCTCATTTCGAGCCGAAGCCGACCTGACTGGATGATTCTGGACGTCGTTCCTGTCATCTCGCCGGAACTTCGCCCGATGGTTCAGCTCGACGGTGGCCGATTCGCCACGTCTGACCTTAACGATCTCTACCGACGCATCATCAACCGAAACAACCGGTTGAAGAGGATTATCGAAATTCACGCGCCGGAATCGATTATCAACCACGAAAAGCGCCTTCTGCAGGAAGCCGTCGATGCGCTCATCGATAACGGCCGTCGGGCAAGGCCCGTCGTCGGTTCTAACTCCAGACCCCTGAAGTCGCTCAGCGACATGCTCAAGGGTAAGGAAGGCCGATTCCGAAAGAACCTACTTGGTAAGCGTGTCGACTACTCAGGTCGATCCGTTATCGTTGTTGGCCCACACCTTAAGCTGCACCAGTGCGGTCTCCCCAAAGAGATGGCCCTGGAGCTGTTCAAGCCGTTCGTCATGAAGTCGCTGGTTGAGAAGAAGATCACTCAGAACATCAAGACGGCAAAGCGCATGATCGATCGAATGCACCCGGCAGTTTGGGATGGACTAGAGGAAGTGATTAAGGAGCATCCGGTTCTTCTGAACCGTGCACCTACGCTTCACCGACTTGGTATCCAAGCTTTTGAGCCGATTTTGGTCGACGGAAAGGCAATCCAGGTTCACCCGCTTGTCTGTCACGCCTATAACGCTGACTTTGACGGTGACCAGATGGCCGTTCACGTCCCGCTGAGCACCCAGGCGCAGGCTGAAGCCCGCGTTCTAATGCTCTCCACCCAGAACCTGTTCTCGCCGGCTGACGGAAGGCCAACGTGCGCACCTGTCCAGGACATCATCCTTGGCAACTACGCGCTCACGTTTGTTTCAGTTGAAGGTAAAGCGGCGCTGGACGAGCAGGAGAGAAAGCACAAGCAGAATCCTGAGAAGAATCCGCCACCGCGTATCTTCAGCAGCCCAGACGACGTTATTTATCATCTCGAGACGCCGATGGCCGAAGAGCGAATTCCGCTCAACACGCCAGTCAAGTTCCGATTGAAGCGCCCAATTTTCCGACCGGAAGGCGAAGTGGACTTCCGAGACGCCCTAACCGGCCAGGAGTACCACAAGGTCATCACGACCACCGATGATGGGGAAGATATCGAAGAGTTGGTACCGTTCGAGCAGGAGTTCGAGACTTTTGTGGCCACGGCAACACCTGGCCAGATCGTTGCGAACGCCATTCTGCCTTATCCGCTTAGGCACAGCGATCAGTTCATGACGCTTGAGCTGAATAAGAAGCAGCTTGCCGAAATGATCCTCGTCTGCCACCGAAGGGTTGGCGTTGGCGGGACCATCAAGCTACTCGACGACATGAAGGACCTTGGATTCAAGTGGGCTACCAAGTACGGCCTTAGCGTTGCCATCACCGACATGGATCCGCCAGAGAGACGTGAGGAAATGATCAAGGAAGCGGACGACCGCTCTACCAAGATCACGCAGCAGTTCCGCCGCGGCATGATGACCTATAACGAAATGACCTCTCAGCTCATTAAGCTGTGGACGGAAACGTATGACGAAATCGGTAAAGAAATCGTCAACGGCCTGAAGCAGTTCAATCCACTGTCGATCATTACGGTCTCAGGTGCCCGTGGTTCGGTCAAGCAGCTCGCGCAGCTTGCCGGCATGCGCGGCCTCATGTTTAACCAGTTCAACGAAGTTATTTACGAGTTGCCCGTTAAGAGCTCCGTCCATAAGGGTCTGGGCATGTTGGAATACTTCGTAACCACGCACGGCGCACGTAAGGGTCTTGCTGACACCGCGCTTCGAACGGCTGACGCGGGATACCTGACGCGACGTCTGTGCGACGTTGCCCAGGACGTCATCATCAACGGTATCGACTGCGGTACCACGGAAGGCGTTCTCGCTCACCGCATCATGGATGAGGGCGAAGTCATTGAGCCGCTGGCTGACCGAATTTACGGTCGAATCGCGATCTCTACGATCACCGACCCCGAAACCAAGGAAACCGTCACCAACTTCGACGAGATCATTTCACGAGACGCTTCCAAGCGCGTGAATCAGATCGAGAACAAATATGCGGCTGACTATGCGGCGACCGACGACGAAGCGGTTCGCGAGAAGCTTGGCGACAAGTATCGCAACCTCGGATTCGAGGTTGACGATCACGGCCACCTGTGCGTCTCCATCCGAAGCCCGTTGACCTGCGAAATGGT
>JBBQMJ010000018.1:0-17813 GCA_038328815.1 Fimbriimonadales bacterium
AGGACCGAAAGGGCCGCTGGTGCCAGCACCTTGATGAGAACAAGGGCAAAGTAGACGACGCCATGGCGCGATCTTTCCTACAGGACACTTACGATAGCGAGACGAAGAAGAATGACGGCATTGGTGGCGGAGCGCTTTGCGGCAAGGGCTACGGCAGCGGCGCGATTAACGCCAAGGTGCTCACCTCAGATTCTGTTGGCAAGATGCAGTTTTGGGCGAGGATGGGGATTCCAGACGGCAGCGATTTGATTGCAGCTGAATACACGCAAGGTAGTTACGGATCGATTTTCAAACCGCATCTGCACGACCTGAAGGGTCAGCAATGGACTGTCATCTCGGGGAACTAGGCCTTTCCAGACTGACATAGAGACAGATTTCGAACCCAGATTACTCTCTGAAGAAGATCATCGCCGAAAGGACGTTCGAGTAGTCATCGGTCCAGGGCCTGATGTTTGGGTGTGGCTTCATCACTTCCCAGAACTTGCTGCCTTGGAAAGGGGCTAAGGCGTTTTTAGAGCCGACCACGATCCACCAAGAGTTAAAGTCCCCGTCAGCCCACCGCGAAGATCCTGCGTCGAAGAAATCGGCCCCGGAAAGGCAAGAAAGCCCGCACTCCTTCGAGATCGCGCCAACGACGGGAGCCAGCCGCAGGTACTTGTTCGACACGTGAACGAGCAGCAAGCCATTCGGCTTCAAAGTCCGCATGTAAAGCCGGAAGGCTTCCACTGTAAGGAGGTGAACGGGAATGGCGTCCGAAGCAAAAGCGTCAAGCGCCAGCAGGTCGTATTTGCCGGTCGGGGCGTCTTGCAGGCGAAGGCGGGCGTCACCTAAAAGCACGTTGATATTGGCTTTTGAATCAGTGACGTAGCTGAAGTATTTGGGATTTCGCGCGATGCGCTCGATGCCCGCATCGATTTCGTAATAGTCAATATTCTCGCCAGGCTGCCCGTAGGCGGCCAGGGTTCCTGAACCCAATCCGACGACCGCCATATTATCAAGCGAATGAGCCCTCTGAAGCTGAAGAATCGCCCGCCCCACGCCGCTGCCGTGGCTGTAATAAGTGGTCGGATAGCGCCTTCGCTTTTCATCGGTCCACTGAGTGCCGTGCGTGGTGTTGCCGTTCATCAGCACGTGGCGGTAGCCGTCGGTATCGGAGACCACGAAATGGACGCCAAAGAAGCTGCGCTCGGCGAAAATCTTATTGGATGAAGGTGTGCCAAAGAACATGCCAACGAAAATAGCGGCAAGCGAGATTGCGAAGCGCACTGGTCGCAGCGACGAAACCAGCATAAGGCCGCCAACCGCATAAACCCAGGTGTACTGGTCCTTGCCACTATTAAAGTGGAAGGCGCACCAGCCAACGAGCGCCCCGCCGGCAATTGGGATAGCCAGATCCCCAATCCAAGACTTCTTAGGCTTCATGGCGAGGCCGATGGCGAGGAAGCAGGCAACTTGAGCAATTGGGTATTCCGCCAGAGTTGTGAAGACCAGCGGCGAAAGAATCGCCGAAAAGAATCCGCCAACCACGCCGCCAATGGAAATCCACAAATAGAACTCGGTGAGGTGCGAAGCCTTTGGCCGCGATTGGCCGATTTGCATATGGCACGCAAGGGCAACGAGGAAGAAGCCGATGAGATGCGTGGGCGCCGAGATCGCGACGGGGAAATTGTTCTCGAAGTTTATGAGCAGGATGACGGGGAAGATGAAGGCGATAGCGAAGTACGTGGCGATCCTCGCCGGGAACAAGGGTTTTGCCGCAAACGCGACGATGAACGTGATGAGATAGAGCGCGAGCGGAAGGACCCAGAGCAGTGGAATCGGCGCGACGTTGGTGCTTAGGTAGGCCGTAACGGCAAGGAGCAGCGCCGAAGGTCCGGCGCTCAGGAACATCCAAGTAAGCCGGTCACGCCAGGACGGCGCAGGAGAGGTGTCTTCGACGACGACCTCCTCTTCCGCGACCTCTGGTTTCTTCTTAAGCGTCGCAGCGACCGCTGCTAAAAATATGACAAGCCCGAAGTATCCATAGCTCCAATACTTGCTTTGATCCAGCAGGCCAAAGACACGCTCAAACCAGAGCGGATAGAAGATGAGGGCGAGCATGCTGCCGAGGTTGCTGGCTTGATATAGGAAGTAGGGATCGTGAGCCCTTGGGTCGTCCGTATGGCTGAACCAGCGTTGGATGACGGGCGCGCCGCTGGACAGGGCAAAAAACGGCAGTCCTACGCTTGCGAACAGCATAAGGAGGAGCATGATTCCAGGCTGGGCGGTTAGGCCATGCGGGTTTGTCGCCAGGGAGTGCTCATAAAGGTCTTGCAGGCCCTTTTTGAGGCCGATTGGCAGGAGAAACAATGCGACTGCGATGAGTGCGATGTGGACGAGCGGCTGACGCCTTGAACCAGCCCATTTGAACGATAGGTGCGCATAGAGGTAGCCGAGCAAGAGCACGAGTTGGAAGAAAAGGAGGCATGTGTTCCAAACGAGCGGCGATCCTCCGAAGACTGGTAGGAGTCGCTTGGCGATGAGCGGCTGGACCAGAAACAGGAGAAATGAGTTGAGGAAAACCGTAACCGTATAAAGCGCCCGCATCCCAGCCGTTTTACCGTGAAACGGAGATTCGGTGGGAGGCTCGAACCCCGTTTTCTACCTAGCTAGCGGCCAATTATAGGTGCGGCGTCCAATTCCGGCGGGGCCAACCTGCATGTAGCCAGTCAAAGCAACTCATTCCGTTAGCTTTGCATTCAGTTTCCGTCGTCTCAAAACCAACCGTGCAAAACCCGCGATGATCGCCACGATACTTGCTGCTTCGACATATGGAACGATCCGAAACTTCGGGCGAAAGAAGATGTCCTCGGTGTCAACTCTGGGGAAGGTTTGATCATGGTAGTAAGCAAGAATCAAATTCGCAGGAAGAGCTGTCGGAGGTAGGTTGAGGTCTGCGACTAGATGCCCACGCAGCTCCTTGTCAACTGGGAATGAGATTTCAGGGTCAATCCAATGCTGCTTCCCGCCGATCCTGCCCTCAAAGTCGGCGGTAGATGCGAAGTAGAGGTCCAATCCCTGTCGATCGTACTTCGCAGGCTGATTGTTCTTTGGAACGAAATATGGGTTGAAAGGCTCATCTGTCTTGAAAGATAAGCGGATGGCGCCGGTCTCGGCAGCCGAGTGATTTGCGAGCACTCTAAATGCCGTTAGGTACCAACCTTTGTCGTTGTAGACCTGAGACCAGTCACTTGCTGATTTCGTCATCTCGTAGCCATGCTTCTTGAGCCAAGACACTAATGGGCCGGTCTCGCTGGCTTTGAGCGTCACCGCGTGATAACCGGCTACATCGACCTCTTGAATGACGTCAACTCCTGAATCGTCGGCTTTCGTTGAACCTGCGGATTTTGAGTCGAAGGCTTTCGCCTCGTGCATGGCCGCTTCGAGTGAATCGAATATTAACGGGTCCGCCTTCTTGATTTCTGGAGGAGTGGGTGTTGGCGCGATGAATGCCATGTCCTTAACGTCTGTGGCGAAAGAGGCATTTCGAACGAAGTGCTCGGTCTTCGTTTCTGGATTCCAAACGATCAGGTTCACCTGGTGAGTAAACGTTGCATGGCCACCCCTGGGAGTCAGGCACTCACATGCGTCGAGGGAGCTTGCTGTAAGCAACACGGCCGTCGCGAGGAATGACTTTTGCAGTGCGCGGTTTCGCAGGATCATGGTCGTAGGATAGCCGCAAAAGTATCGTCGTTCGTTGGGAGGGATGACTCCCGTGGTGTCCTGGCAGGCTGCTTTGTTTCTAGTTGGCGCGTGATCGGGCATTCCGGAACGCCGGTAAGAACAAACCGGCGCCTACTCGCGATTTGGGCACGACCTGCCTAACGCGGCCGACGGGTCAGGGGAAGGGCGAAACGGGGTTCGCCCCTCCCGGCAAGGGTCCTTGTTGTACAATCTCAGCGCATGAGGTCATTGTCGAGTCGATCGATCCGCACGGCCATTCTGGAGCAGTCGAAGCGTGCGGGAGTTGGGCATATCGGCTCGGCGCTTAGCATCGCCGACATCGTGGTGGCACTCTATGACTCGGCCCTTCAAATTTCCTCAGAGTACGATGCCGATCGCGACCGTCTCGTGCTATCCAAAGGCCACGCGGTTCTTGCCGTATACTCGGCCCTCCATTTGAAAGGCTGGCTTACGGCTGAGCAGCTGGACACTTTTTGTGGCGACGACACGCTCCTGTCCATGCACCCCGAGCACGGCCTCCCAGGCATCGACTTCTGCACTGGCTCACTTGGGCACGGCCTATCTATAGGCGCTGGTGCGGCGCTGGCGGCGCGGATGCAGGGTTCGAAGCGGCATGTGTTTGTCGTGATGAGCGATGCCGAGCTCAACGAAGGGTCAATTTGGGAAGCGGCGATGTTTGCCGCGCAGCACAAGCTCTCCAATCTCATTGCGATCGTTGATGCCAACGGCCAGCAGGCGCTTGGCAAGACAGCGGACGTTATGGATCTGGAGCCGCTCGCCGATAAGTGGCGTGCGTTCGGCTGGGAAACCGTTGAGATCGATGGGCACGACATTGAAGGGATGCAGGCGTTATTCAGCGAGCTTCGAGATAAGCCGGGCGCTCCCAAGATGGTGATCGCGAGGACGACCTTTGGTAAGGGCGTCTCGTACATGGAGGGCCAGGTGAAGTGGCACTACTGGCCGATGAGTGATGAGGAATATGCCGACGCGTTGCGGCAGGTGTCGGTTTGAGACAGGCGTTCATCAAGCAGCTTGTTGAGCTTGCTAGGCAAGACCCCAGGATCATGCTTTTGACCGGCGATCTTGGCTATATGGCCCTGGAACCGTTCGCCGATGAGTTTCCGGACCGGTTCATCAACTGCGGCGTCGCGGAGCAGAACATGATGGGTGTCGCTACCGGCCTCGCCGAGTCGGGCTTCCTTCCTTTCGTCTACTCAATTGTCACGTTCGCAACCTTGCGCGGCTTCGAATTCATTCGAAATGGGCCCGTAATCCATGGCCTACCCGTGCGGGTTGTAGGTGTTGGCGGCGGTGTAGAGTACGGGCACAACGGCGTCTCGCACTACGGTCTGGAAGACGTTGGTGCCATGAGGCTGCTTGCGGGCATGAACGTCTTTGCCCCCGCAGACGCGGGCCAAACCACGACCGTCTTGGCCAAGACCTGGGACACAAAGGGTCCTGCCTATTACAGGCTTGGGAAAGATGAGAAAGCGGTCGTGCCTGGTTTGGATGGGCGGTTTGAAGTCGGGCGCGCGCAGGTTGTTTGGGATGGTGACGACGTGCTGATGCTTTCCATGGGGGCGGTTGGCGCCGATGTTTCGCAGGCTGCGGAGTTGCTGTTGAAGAAGGGCGTGATTGCCGCGCACTGGGTCGCCGCTTCTATCGAGCCAGCGCCGGTGGTCGACATCAAGGCTGCCCTTGCTAAGTTTCGTGTGGTGATCACGGTTGAGGCGCATCGGACAACCGGTGGCCTGGGATCCATCGTCTCAGAGATCGCGGCGGAGGAAACTGGACGGAAGGCGAAGGTCGTCCGGCTGGGAATCGATCATTATCTTGGAGGGCGATCCGGTTCGCAGGCGTTTCTCCACTCCCAGCACGGGATTTCTGGCGAGGCAATAGCCGCCCGGGTCCTATGCGAGTTGAATGGCCCGTAGATTGCTCCCGTGAGTGAGAACGCATGTCCAACAAGGAAGGCCAGAAGAAGCTGAGCGCGATCATTGCCTGCTACCGCGATGCGGAAGCGGTGCCGGTGATGTACGAACGCCTGAAGGCCACCTTTACCAAAATCGGCTGCGACTATGAGATTGTTTTTGTCAACGACTGCAGCCCAGACAACGCGGCAGAAGTTTTGGCTGAGCTAGCCGAGAAGGACAAGAAAGTCGTGGTGATCAACCACACGCGCAACTTCGGCTCCCAAAGTGCCTTCACTAGCGGCATGGCGATCGCTACCGGAGACGCGGCCATCCTGCTAGACGGCGACCTTCAAGACCCCCCAGAGCTGATCGAACAGTTCTACGCTAAGTGGCAGGAAGGATATGAGGTCGTCTATGGCGTGCGGGAAAAGCGTGAAGCCACATTCTTCCTGCAGTTCTCCTACAAGCTGTTTTATAGGTTCTTCCGCGCGGCGTCCTATGTCCCGATTCCGCTGGATGCGGGGGACTTCTCGCTTCTCGATCGCAAAGTCATCAGCGCCCTGAATTCACTGCCAGAGAACAATAGATTTCTGAGGGGCTTGCGGGCCTGGGTCGGGTTCAAGCAGATCGGGGTGCCCTACATACGGCCCGAGCGAATGTTCGGTAAGACAACCAACAACCTCATGCGCAACCTGGGTTGGGCGCGCAAGGCGATTTTCTCCTTTTCCTATGCGCCGCTTGAGCTCATCACGGGCCTATCGCTGTTCATGGTCGTGCTTTCGTTTGTGGGCATTATTGTGCAAGTGCTCGTCCGGCTACTCAAGCCCGACCTGGTCCCGAGCGGCTTTACGACGCTGATTGTCCTGATCGTGTTTATGGGCGGCATCCAGATGCTGTGCCTCAGCATCATAGGGTCCTATCTGTCGCACATTTACGACGAGGTTAAGCGACGCCCGACCTACATCGTCAACTCAATCCTCAATGACCCGAGTAAGAGGGATGACAAGTGAGCCGGCAAATTTATTGGGATTTGCCGCCTTGCCCGCTAATTCGGTGTGGAACACTAACGCAATGAAAGATTTGGCCCCTTTGCTGCAAGTCTCAATGGCGATGAGTTGGAGCATTATCGGACGCAGGGAGAACCCACCCTGCGGCTACGGCGTGGGCGTCCCAGAGGGGGGCAATGTTGGAGCGTAACATTGGCATTTTCAACGAGGATGTTGAGGGCAACGAGGGGTATCTCTATTCGACCAATGCCAAGCTGAGCAGCGTTGTTGCGAACCAGCGTCAGACCGACGTAACGGCGGCTTCGTTCGACTTCAAGGGCTGCAAGGTCATCGACATTGGTTGTGGAGACGGTTCGTATACGCTCAAGCTCCTGGACCTCAAGCCAGCATCAATCATCGGAATCGACCCTGCAGATAAGGGCATTGAAAGCGCAAAGAAAAAGGCCGAGGGCACGGGCGTTGAATTCATGGTCTGCGGCGCGTACGAGCTCCCGTTCGAAGATGACGCCTTCGATGTGGCCCACATTCGGGGTGTCCTGCACCACTTGAACGACCCTGAGCGGGCGTTGAAGGAAGCCCTGAGGGTTGCTAAGCACGTTTTCGTCATCGAACCGAATGGATACAACCCGATCCTGAAGGTTCTCGAAAAGGTGTCGCCCTACCACCGCCGGCACGACGAACAGTCCTTCTCTTCCGTCAAGTTAGATCGCTGGATTCGCAATGGCGGTGGCAAGGTAATTCGCCGCACTTGGGTTGGAATTGTGCCGATGTTTAGCCCCAACTGGCTTGTGCGGACTATGAAGTTCATCGAGCCAGTAGTCGAGAAAATCCCAGGGTTTTCGCACGTGGTTTGTGCAATTTACGTCTTCGTGGCAGTCAAAACCAAAGACGCACCATGAAGAGAGTCCTGGTAACAGGGGCAAGCGGGTTTGTCTGAGCTAATCTGGTTCGTCGGCTCTTGGTCGACGGATACGAAGTCCATTTGCTGCTGCGGCCCGATTACGAAGCCTGGAGATTGGATGCGATCGCCGACGATTGCACCTTCCACATTGCTGACCTCACCGATAGCGAGTCGGTCATGAGAACGGTACGGTCATCGGCCCCTGAGTGGGTTTTTCACCTGGCAGCTTACGGCGCGTATCCGCACCAGCGCGACCTCGGTAAGGCGCTTGAGACCAATGTCGTTGGCCTGTCGAACCTGTTTGAAGCCTGCCGGGCGCATTCGGTCAGTACGCTTATTAACGCTGGCTCTTCTTCCGAATACGGCCTTCAGGACCATGCTCCCTTGGAAACGGAGCTAGTCCAGCCAAACAGCGCTTATGCAATTTCGAAGGTGGCGGCAACCCAACTCTGCCAGCAAGTTGCCCGCACTAGTTCGCTAGAGATCACTACGCTACGGCTTTACTCGGTCTACGGGCCCTTTGAAGAGCCCAAACGGTTCATGCCGACGCTCATAGTCCACGGCCTTGAGGAGCGACTTCCGCCGCTTGTGGACCCCGCTGTGGCGCGGGATTACGTTTACGTGGATGACGTCGTGGAAGCTTTTCTACTCGCTGCCGGGACTCCAATGGAGGAGCCGGGCGCAGTGTTCAACATCGGCACCGGCCGGCAGGTTTCCATAGGGGAAGTGGTTGAAGTTCTGCGGGAGCAGCTTGGCATTATCGATACGCCCAGATGGGGATCGATGGAAAATCGGTCTTGGGATACGGATGTTTGGGTGAGTAATCCTTCGAAGGCCTTTGAACAGATCGGCTGGGCGGCAGGGACGTCTTTTGAAGAGGGTCTAGAGCAAATGTCTGCGTGGCTTGGCGAGCGAGATAACTTCGAGTTCTATCGGCCTAGGGTTAATCGGGCCTAGCTGTCCTCATCGGCTTTCGGGCATTCGCATTTTTGCCTCATTTGAGTTTCGGAGCACCCTCCTCCGTCGTTCCGGAGAACGGCACCTCCTCCCGAAGGGTGGAGGAACTAAGCCTGTATCATTTACGCTTGATATCGACGGGGCCGAAATGGGCGACCTTCTTGTATTCCGTATCCAAATAGGTTCTAATGGGTGTTGCGAACTTGCTCATTCTTCGCGCCTCGATTCCGTCCATCGGGTAATCGATCTCCTCGACAACTAAGTTCACGTTATCCTGCTTTAGCCTGGCAAGAAACCTCTCTTGGTCGTAGGGCTCGGTGAAGTAGCCGGGGACGATGACCATTTGGCCGCCGCTAAATGGGCGATCACTGAAGTAGATGAGGTTTGGGAAAGCGGGCAGGATCGTGATCTTCTCACCTGGCTTGGTGTTTGCCTGCACGTAGCGCAGGGTTTGCACTATCCAATATTGGGGGGCAGTGGGCGGGATGGCATCCATCGTGGATTGCTTGGATGAGAAGGCCGACAGGTTGTCAAAGATCGTCCCCAGGGAGTAGGTCTCAAGCCTACGGTTCGGCGCCCAAGCCATTTTTAGCGTTGCGAGGAAGGGAAACGCCCCGACCAACGCGACCGCCACGGTAAGAAGCTTGACTCGTTGGGATTGCCAATTGGATGCCAGTTTGCCAAACATCCACGCCATGGGAACGAGGGTCATGGGGATGGCCTGGAAGAAATGGCCGGGGTCGATTTTGTGGAGACCCTGTATAAGGCAAAGTTGGGCAAGCACGATCGCGACAATCATGCGGTCCCTTTCTTGCTTTGCCAGGCTCTGTCTCAGCGACCAAACCGTAATCGCCCCGAAGAGCGGAATCATGAGAAAGGTCACCAGCCCAAAGAACCGCACGTTATCGTTGGAGGCCAGGCCAAGCGCAATGTTGGGTTTGGGGAAGGGAAGGGCGGAACCTTCTGCGTGCATGATTGAAACCAGGAAGTTATCCCGCAGGTAGTCGCCCAGGGCATGCCTAGAGATGGCGAAGATTAACCAAGGTGACGCGCATGCAATGATCGCCCCAAACAACATGGCGATTCGCTTGAACCTTGCAGCGAGGCCATTCTCGCAAAGCGCGACGGCAGCGAAGGCCGTCGCAGTTGTGTAGGCACCGTAATCGGGACGATAGAGCCCAGTCACGGCGATGATTAACGCGAGGATCCAAAGCCGTTTGGCGCTTGGCTCTTTCATGTAGAACCACATCGCGGCAAGGCTCACTACCGGCCAAAGCAGGATGTAGTGCTTATAGGTCCTCGGCATAAGGACAAGGGCAAAAGCGAGCAAAGCCACGGCAATCCAGGATCGGCCGCTGGCTGACGAAAGCAGCTTAAAGAGGACGATATAAGCGGTGAAGTACCCCAGGAGCATGAGCACGACTTCAGCAAGAGGAGCGCCGTGGAAGAGCACTTGGAACACGGCGCTGGAGTAGAAGGTGAACGGCCCGTAGGTGCTGCGCCAGTCGATGTCGGGATGCTCGCCAAATAGAATCTGGTTGGCGCCGGTGAGCTGGTGGCCCCAGTCCGCATCCGCGATGAACTTTCCGGGCGAGGGGACCTGAAATAGAAGCCAAATAGCCGCCATCACGCAGGCGAACACCCATGGCCATTTGACGATTACTTTCCCCACGTGATCTCCGCGCCCATTATGGCTTCTTGAAGGTCCACAACCGCTGGCCGGTGAAGTTCGCGAGGGCAGTCAGCGCGGTCACGACGATCTTTGCAGGGAAAACGGGCATGAACGTACTGAGCCAAACAAGCACTAGGGAGCCGAGGACGAGCGAGCCGATGTAAAGACTTACAAACCGGCGGAACTGGGTTTGACGACCTTCGGGAAGCGTGATGCCGAAGGTCCAGCGACGGTTCAAATAGAAGCTGGTAACGATAGCAATGCCGGCGCTGATTGGTTGGAAGACAATGAGAGAGGCATTTCGGGTGACTTTGATTAATGCATCGCCTGTTTCCGTTGTTGGCGGGAATAAGGCTAAATGGTGTTGGACGAGCCATCGTCCAAGGCTCAGGCTAGCTAGCTCGCCGTTCCAGCGGAGGACAGCGTACATGAGCATGAGGAGCCCTGCATCGACCACGAACGAGACTCCGCCTACGACGCCGAATTTGAGGAACTGGGCGACAAGGAGCTTGTGCTTGGATTCTGGATCGGGTTCGGTCGTTGACATGGCGAGCCGATGGATTCTAGCTGTTTCGCGATCCAGGTGTGAACTCAGTCCTTTAGCGGCACGTACATGGAGAATGGCTTGTTGCGGTACAGCGGGACGGTGTGGATACGCCCATCCATTTGAGCGACAACTCGTCGGATATAGGCTCGTTGAGCAATGACCCAGCGAAAATCTTCGCGCGGTAACTCGTGGCGGAGATATTTCGTTGTTGAAGCGACCGACCGGTTTAGAATTCCAAGACCGTAGAGCCTCAAACCAACCTCTTTGTAGGCGTTTTCCCAGCGGTCACGTCTCGGCTTCAAATCTGCCAAATTGTCCTGAGCTTCATCGATCCATTGGCGGAGAACGCTTTTGTATTTCGTGGTCGCATTTCTGTAGTTACCGTTTCGATACTCCATCACATAGGGGAGCATGGCTCCGTATGCGTTCCAATGGTAATAAGCAAACCCATCGTAAAAGCTGAGGATTCCCTTCCTGGCATCGCCGTTGAGGTCCGAGGGTTGGAAATCATGGATGAGGTCTTCATCGCTGCCAAAGATGTTCTTCTTGTTGTAAGCGAGGAGACATTTTGGATGAGAACCCAACTTGAAGACGTAATAGGCAACCGAAGCATGAGCTCCGCCCGTCCATTCCGTCATCACAATGTCGTTCGATCCTTCGCCCAGGAGATTGAATAGGATGTTTTTGGGTGGGTCCCAATAGCTTGATTCTTCTCTCTTGACCTCTATAACGCCAACGTGATAATCCTGAAGGGCGAATACGATTCGCTTCTTCTGGTCCAGCAAGTACATTGTTTGGCGGTCGCCGTCGGGATTGGTCCAGTGGACAAGTTTGTATCCTTTGACCTTGAGCGTCCAGTTGGGCTTTCCAGGTTGGATTGCTAGACCTGCGATGAAGGCGGTGATCACATCGCAATTGTATTAGTTGTTCAGGGCACGCGGATAGATATCGAAGGGATAGTTCGGCTTGTCACCCCCCTCCCGGCCTTCGGCCACCCTCCCCGCGCAAGCGGCGGAGGGGCTCTCTTGACATTCTGGTGGCTACTGTCAAAGTTCTTTTCGTACGGGGAACTTTTTTGACTACAATCGTAGTCTTTGTGTTATAGTGACTACGGCTGTAGTCTCGACGGATCAAAAATGAAGGAAAAGAAGCCGCTTGGTGAGCATGAATTGGATACTTTACGGTTCGTTGCCGAGAACGCGCCGATAACCGTTCGAGAGATGGCGGAGGCCTATGGCAATCCGCGGGGACTCGCCCGAACCACGATCCTAACGGTCATGGAGCGGCTCCGAACCAAGGGCTATCTATCGCGACAGCAAGTGGAGGGCGTCTACCGCTATTCACCCAAGCTGGACCACGCGGACGTGCTTTCCAACGTCGTCGCCGATTTTGTCCAGCGTTCCCTTGGTGGCTCACTCTCGCCATTTGTGACCTATCTTGCTGATTCCGGCAAGCTCAACGACCGTGAGGTTGAAGAGCTGCGGCGGATGGTGGAGAATTTGGAGTCGGCCGAGAGGAGCGTGAAGTCGTGAACAACTGGATTCACTCTGCAAATCTTTGGTCTGGGACGTGGGCCGACGTTCTTTGGAAGGCCACGTGGCAAGGCGGGCTTTTCATTATCGGGTTGTGGCTTGTCTGCAAGGCTTTCAAGCGAATTCCGGCTTGGGCACGCCATTGGCTTTGGATGGTTGCTTGTTTGCAGATGGGAGTGCGGCTGATCATGATCTCACCCCTTGCTTTGCCGATATTGCCGCCAGTTGCAGCACCCGCAATTTCTTACGCGGCGGAGATTCCCTCAGAAGGAAGCGAAGCGGTTGACAATCAATTACTCACCGGTACCGGGGCGAGCTACCGTGACTACGGAACTCGCTCACAAGAAGTTGTCGCAAGCTCGCCCCAAGCCGTAGTTGAGGTAGTCGAGGCTCCTGCCCCGGAAAGACCCTCTATCGTGCTCTACTTGCTTGGCGCCTGGGCGCTGGGAGCATTATTGGTATCGGGGACGTACGTTCGCCGCTTGCTTGGCGCCCGCCAGCTCTTAAGTAAGTCCTTGCCCATACAAGATGCGGCGATCCAAGCCCTCGTCGCTGAATTCAGCTTTGAGCGCGGCGTTCGCGCGCCAGATGTCCGGAAATCATCAGAGGCTCCTTGTGCACTTCTGGCCGGTTGGAGGAAGCCAGCAATCGTGCTCCCTCTAGGTGCCGAAAGCATGGCAGAGCCGGAGCTTCGAATGGCGATTGCCCACGAAATTGCCCACTTGGAGCGGCGTGATCTCTGGTTATCCCTAATTCCCGCGCTCGTCAAGATCCCGTTCTTCTTTCATCCGCTTGCCTGGCTTGCCGCTCACGAGACATCGGGAGCTTGCGAAGAGGTCTGCGACATCGAAGCTTTGCGTATCAGCCGCGGATCCCCGGCCGCGTACGCCCGACTGTTACTGAATTCCGCTCAAGCCGCTGCGCCCGTCGCCGCGCTGGGCACCTCGTTTGGCTACCGACTACTTCGTAGGAGAATCACTATGCTCAACCGTTCCTCGCTCTCATTGACCTCACGCCACAAGCGTGCTGGCGTCACGCTCATCGTGTTAGCAGCCACATGCGCCCTTCCGTGGACCGTAACTGCTCAGGCAACAAAGCCCAAATCAACCAGCTCGCATTCGTCATCGAGTGGTCACGTCAAGAAGAAGCCCACGAAGATCACACTCAAGAAGAAGAAATCCAATAAGTCGAAATCGAACAAGACTTGGACTGTGGTGACCTATGCGCCGAAGCCCGCGGTGAGTCACTGGGTGATCACGTCCAAAGGACCGGCATTAGTCGTTGGGCCAAGCGGCCTGGCTTTGCCCGCAAAGGCACCGCGCGCCTTTTCATCTGTGAGCTCAGGAATCGCCTATTCGACCGCTCCAAAGGCTCCCGCAGCATTCATGCCTGCTCAAGCAATGGGCGGTGGCATATCATTTGCGCCAAGCCGTAAGTTCTCACATAGCGAGTACTTCTCTACAATGCCAGCGGCCCCGAAGGCACTTACGCTTAGGACTAATCCAAGATCATTTGTATCGTTAAGCAATGGCGCTGAGAACCCTGCGCCTGCTGGTACGAGTTCGGGATTAAGTGGATCATTTGCTTCGAGACCGGTTGTGAGCGCTGAGGGCGGCGCTTTTTCAGCGACCTTCGAGGAATGTAGCCTGAAAGCCGTGCTTTCGGAGCTTTTTAGGGCGTCCCATGAAAGCTTCACGATCAAGTCCGATGTTGCATTCGACACAGTCACTTGCACGCTGCACAAAGTGTCTCTGGAATCAGCATTACGGGCAATTCTTGAGTCCGTCAAACAGCCTCTGACCTACTCACGAAATGAGGATGGCGTCTATCAGATTAGGCTTAAGAACTCGGAGAACGCTGGGAATTGATCGTGTCTTGGGACCTGTGGAAGCAATCTGCCGCAGGTCCCTTAGCGCTCAGCGGCTATTGGCCTCTAGCGCTTCCTCAATCAGTGCAAGCAATCGCTCAGACTTGAATGGTTTGGTGACGAATCCGAAGGCGGCGTTAGTAAACGCTTTGTGGCGGTCATAGTCCGAAGTTCGGGCCGTAAGGTAAATGATCGGAATCGTCATTGTCCGAGGATTTTGCTGGAGTCGCTCTGCAACTTCGTGCCCATCGCCACATGGTAGGCCGATATCAAGCAGGATAAGGTCAGGCAGCGTTGTGACTGCAGCACGTGTGGCTTCCATTCCATCGCACGCAACTTGAACCTCATATCTCGCTGCGCTCAGGCGGAGGGCCAGAGACTTCGCAACGTCAGGTTCGTCCTCGACGATCAGGATCCGTGGTTTGCGGAGCAAACGTGCCTCTGCCCTAGTTACGGCAAATCCGGGATTTGAATGAACTCTGTTGGAGGATTGACTAGCCTCTCGGAAGGGGCTATTTTCTAATGTGGTTCCGGTCATTTTGAGTCTCCTGAATCAAGTTGGCTCCATCCTGTATGGGGTCGATTGCAGATTCGAAACTGCAACAGGACAATGAACTGCCAACACTGTGAGGTTTCCGTAATCATGCGGGGCCAGTGCCCGTAATAGTTACGGGTTAAGGGGCCATGTCTGATAGCGCACGAAACGTCAATTCAGCATTGTCTATCTCCTTAAGCAATTTGGCTGCAGTTGCTTCTTTTCCGACGTGAATTGTCGCCCATTCGCAGGGCGTTCCATCGATTACAAGGCGGTTCACAAGCACCTTACAAGCCTCCTCGTTACCAACTTCAAACAATGCGATATGTCCTCGGGACTCCGAGACTATTAGCTGGTCTTCGGTTCGAAGAGATTTTTGCAGTGATTCCTTCAACATCTGAAGGTTGTCTCCGAGCAGGGGCTTGAAAATCATCATTGATCCAGCCGCACGTCCAGGCTCATTGAGGTATTTCTCGACCTGGCAGACGAAGGCAGCCTTTTCGGACCAGACGGGTAGCGAGAAAAAGAAAATGCTCCCGCCAGTAGTTGGAGATGAGACGCCGATCTCTCCGCCATGCCCACGGATGATTTCTTGCGAAATGGCCAGCCCAAGCCCACTGCCCTTGGCGACGCTAACGTCAGATCTTTCAACTTGGCTGAACGCTTCGAAGATTGTGGCCAGACTTCCGGAGGGAATTCCCCGGCCGTTGTCCTGCACCTCGACCGTGAGCAAATCTGAATCTAGCAAGATTCGCAACACAATGTTGCCACTGTCCGGAGTAAATTTGCAGGCGTTTCCAACCAGGTTCACGAGAACTTGGCTAATTTGAAAAGAATCCGCTAGGGCGAAAGGCAGTGACTCGGGCAATTCGAGTGTGATGCTCTGAGCGCGACTCTTACACTTGGGAGTGAAGTCCTTTTGACATTCCTTGACTAGATCTGCAAGGTCGCATTTGTCTCGCTTCTGGGCGCAATGCCCGCTCTGAATACGTTTGAGGTCCAGTAAGTCATCGAGGAGTTCGGCCAACCGGTCACAGTTGCGAAGGACGACCTGAAGGCCATCTTGCTGATCGGCCGTAACAGCTCCGCAGACTCCGTCATGGAGAAGGCTGGAAAACTCTCGGATGACCGTCAAGGGCGTTCTCATCTCATGAGAGGCAGTTGCAAGAAATTGTGACTTGAAAAGGTCGAATTCTCGCATACGGCTGAGGATCAGATGCCTTTCGATTGAGAAGCGAATCGATCTAATGAGCGACGCGTCGTCAATCTTGCCCTTCACTAAATAGTCTTCCGCGCCCGCGTGGACTGCGCGTAGACCCATGGCTTCGTCGTCGTTGCCCGTCAGAACGATGATGGGAATTTCAGAAGTTGCGCCAACGACTGCTTCCAGGGTGTCTATGCCGTAGCTATCGGGTAGGGACAGGTCAAGGAGGACGACGTCGTATGAAGATCCCTCAAGTTGTAATATGGCCCTTTCAAGGTCAACCGCAACTCGAACTGAGAAGGCGCCGCGTCCCACCCGGTGCAAGCCGAGTTGCAAGAGGCCGGCGTCACCTGGATTGTCTTCGACTAGCAAGATCGAAGTGGCGTCAACTATCTTATCATTCTGCTGTAGGCAACTTAGCAACGTCCAACCAAAATCCTTCAATCGATGTAACGACTTCGACAAATCGGGACAGTTGCACCGGTTTGGAGATGTAGCAATTGGCATGCAGGCGATAGCTCGCAAGAATGTCCTGCTTCGCCTCGGAGGTTGTCAAGACGATGACGGGGATCACTTTGAGCTTCGGATCATTCTTGACTTCAGCAAGGACTTCGCGGCCGTCCATATTGGGCATGTTCAGATCTAGCAGAATCAGGTCGGGCCGCACTGCATCCTCGTAGGAGCCTTCCCGCCGCAGAAATGCCATTGCTTGCTCGCCATCCTCAACAACGTGCATATTGTTGTTAATCCCACCCATTTCAAAGGCCTTTTCTGTAAGACGCGCCTCTGCCTTATTGTCTTCGACAAGGAGAATTTCAATCATTTAGGCCACCTGTTCCTTATGCCAAGAAGTGTTGTCACCGACGGTGAAGTGAAACGCCGAGCCCTTGCCGAGGGTGGATTCGATCCATATTCGACCACCGTGAAACTCAACGATCTTCTTGCAGACCGCCAAGCCGATTCCGGTACCGGGATATTTGTCACGGTTGTGTAGCCGCTGGAAAATTACAAAAATACGTTCTGCGTGCTTAGGATCCACGCCGATGCCATTGTCTCGAAACGTGAAATGCCATTCCTTTTCAGTCTGCTTCGCGGAGATGTGAATCTTCGGCGAGTCCGTTCCACGGAATTTCATGGCATTGCTGATAAGGTTTTGGAACAACCGTACGAACTGGGTTTCGTCAGCGACGATTTTTGGCAGCGGGTCGTGGGTAATAATGGCGCCACATTCGTCGATCTGCATTTGGAGATCGTGCAAGGCTGCCCCAAGGGTGAATTCGCAATCCGTCAGCTTAGCGGCAAGGTCCTTTCCGACACGCGAGTAATCCAACAGATCGTTGATCAATCCCTTCATGCGATATGCCCCGTCTACCGCGTAGGCGATGTACTGGCGTCCTTCGTCGTTGAGCAGGTCGTTGTATTCGTTCTCTAGGAGCTCAAGGTAGCTGGCGATCATGCGAAGCGGCTCCTGTAAGTCATGGGAGGCGACATAGGCGAACTGCTGTAGTTCCGCGTTGGATCGCTCAAGTTCCTTGGTACGCTCATTGACACGGAGTCTTGCCTCATCGTTTTGCTTCAAGAGGTCGGCCTGGGCCTGCTTGTAGTCGTGGATGTCAGTGCACGTTCCTACCCATTGCACGATTTCGCCCGTTTCATTAAATTGGGGTAACGCTCGCGCAAGATCCCAGCGAAATTCACCGTCTGCCCGCTTGAGTCGGTGCTCAATTTCGTAAGGTTCACCCGTTGAGACGGCCTGCGTCCATCGCTCTAGGCAGATTTGTAGGTCGTCCGGATGGACGGCCTGGAGCCAGCCCCCATCCATGGTTTGATCGGAAGTCATGCCTGTGTAGGTGTACCAATGCTGGTTGTAGTAGTCTCTATGCCCGTCCGGCGTAGCAGTCCAGACCACCTGCGGCATTCCATGGACCATGTGCCGATATCTCTCCTCGCTTCCG
>JBBQMJ010000019.1:0-17735 GCA_038328815.1 Fimbriimonadales bacterium
CAAGCCAACGGTTACCCAAGAACCATCGTCTTCGCGCTTCCGGTAGAAACAGCTCTCATAGCCCTCATGGCAAACCCCCGGCCCTATGGGCTCCGCAAGGATCAGTAAGGCATCCTCATCACAATCCTTCAGAATCTCGCGCACTTTCAGGAAGTGGCCCGAGGTCTCGCCCTTCATCCACAGCTTGTTGCGCGAGCGGCTGAAGAACGTCACGTTCCCACTCTCCACAGTCGCTCCAAGCGCCTGCGGGTTCATGTAGCCGACCATCAGGACCCGAAGTGTCTTCGCATCCTGTACAATCGCGGGCACCAGCCCTTCAGCCTTGTCAAAATCTAAGTCCATGCTTTCCTCACAAACGAAAAAGGACCCACCGTTCGCTGAACGGTGGGCCCCTGTATTCTTCTAGTTAATCTTGTGTTCTAACTTGACATCCTGACCCGCCGCAGCGAATGCGCTACGTGATGATGGTGATGCAGATGGCCGGAGCTCAAATTGAACACTGAGCGATCATTGTATCACATCCCAAGTGGTAAGCATCGGCCCACTTCCTAGTTCTTGAGCTCCCGGGCTAAGACGATCAGTAGTACGAGAGTTGCAGTAAAGAGGGGCCACATTGACACCAGGAATTCGTTTGCTGAAGGCAGATAGGTTGGGTCCATCCGGAGAGCGACAACATCCCAGCATTTGTTGAATGTCACCCAAGTGAACAGGCAGGAAACGACGAGTAGGTACCAAAAATTGTGATTCGTCCCAACCGCCTTATCCGACTCAATTCTTCCCTTTCGTACGCATCCGATGAGGGTGAGTGACCATAGGTAGAAGACAATGAAGCAGGTCCATTTGTAGGCTCCGATGAGCGAATCGCCGGTATCGGTGACACTTTTGCTATTCGCAAAGCCAATCCCTACGGCCGGGAAGCTCATCGCTAGGAAGGCAACCACCGACGCCACGCCAATAAACACCCATGCGACCGCTTTCATGGACTAACCATGTCGTGATCTTAGCTCAACGTCCGCAATCCAAAATCCGCAATCCAAAATCCAAAATTATTGGAGGCGTCATACTCTTAGCATGTCCGAGTTGCTCCACACGGCCATTCCTGGCTTGCCTCCACCCCGTCGCGGGAAGGTGCGCGAAGTCTACGACCTCGGCAGCGAACTGCTCATCATCTCGACCGACCGGATCTCGGCGTTCGACGCCGTGATGGCGAACGGCATCCCAGGCAAGGGCGTGATTCTCAACCAGATGAGCTCTTTCTGGTTCGACAAATACACCCACGTCTGTCCAAACCACGTGATTTCCATCGATGACGCCGAAGTCGCCAAGCGTCTCCCAAACCAACATCCCGAGCTCGCCGGAAGGTCGCTGATTGCCAAGAAAGCCAAGCCGCTGCCGATCGAATGCGTCGCGCGCGGTTACATCACTGGCTCGCTCTACAAGGAGTACAAGGCCCAAGGCGGAGGCCTTCACGAACTCGACCTCCCCACAGGTCTGCTAAACGCGAACAAACTCCAGAACCCAATCTTCACTCCGGCGATAAAAGCCGAGGAAGGGCACGATGAAAACCTAAGCTTCAAACAGGCCGTGGACATCGTTGGCATCGACGTTGCCAGCCAGGTCCGCGACTGGACCCTCGAGGTCTTCGCCCTCGCCTGTCGCCACGCTGAAAGCGTGGGCCTCATCCTAGCCGATACCAAGTTCGAATTCGGCCTCACCGACGACGGAATCATCTGGATCGACGAAGCGCTCACCCCAGATAGCTCACGCTTCTGGGACGCTGCAACCTATGCACCCGGCCAAAGCCCTCCAAGCTACGACAAGCAGTTCGTCCGAGACTATCTGGAAACTCTGGATTGGGACAAGCGCCCGCCCGGCCCAACTTTGCCGCCAAACATCATCGCCAGAACGCAGGACAAGTACCTTGAGGCGTACACGCGCCTTACGGGCAGAACCCTAAACATCGCCTCCGCGATGAGATAAGAGATGTATGTTCACAACTACGTCCCCGACCCGATTGAGGTCCCGGGCAACGTCACGGAAGAACCGTATGCTGAGCGACTCGCCTTCATTCGCCGAGTCAGCGCGCTTCACGCAATTAGCGTGTGCGCTATCGCTGGTGTGGTCTTGGCACCGACCGCGATTCTCCCTCGCCTAACCACCTCGGTCTACGTTTTGCTCCTGCTGCTAATACTATGCCTTCTAAGAATCGTGTTCCGGGGCACGAAGACCGAAGCGATGGCGTCGCTCACCTTGCTTCCCATCGTGGTTGTGGTTTTCGGAATGGCGGCGGCAAGTTGGTGGCAGGCAGGGTTTCCAGTCTGGTCGGCCAGTGTCGGGCTCGTGTGCGCCGTGACATACACCATGATTTGCGGCCGAGACTTTAGCTTCGTCGGCCAGTTTGTACTCGGGCTGATCGCTTCTTCCGCTATCGTTTCTTTGGCCGTAATCTGGCTGCAACTTGACAAGTTACACGCCGCCCAAGCGCTTGCGTGGAACGGCTGCTACCTGCTCTACTATGTCTATGATCTCGCCTCCCTGCTTGCCCGCAGGCGCAAAGGCGAGGAACTGGCTGCCGTTGTCGATCTTTACCGCGACGTGCTGAACTTTTTTGGATGGATCGTGCGCGTTATCGCCCACTGGCGACAGCATAAGATCTGGACGCTCCCGCCACGCTGGAGCTAGGCGCCGTTTATGTAGGCTTCCAGAGTTGCTTCGGCAACGCTGAAGTAAAGGTCGTCGGCAACATTTACTGCACCGGAGGCCGGTCTGCTGCCATTGGCATCGCTGACCTGAGCGGTCACCGTTGCGATCTTCTGCCCAGCGGTTTCGCCAAGATGGATTTCTTCGACCCTAAACTGGGTTCCTGGGAACGCTCGCTCCACTGCCTTGCCTGTCGCTGAGGCAACCGACTCAAGAGCCGATCCGCCCATGCGGGCGCTGACGCCGCTCACGATGCCTTCACCGATGCTAAGTATTACCGTAGTCATGGAGTTCGGCGACTGCTCGTCGGCGAGCACATCCACAAGCTTGGGCCAGTCCGCCCGGAGTTTAGCTGCCCTTACGGAAACAAGAGCCTTTGCTTCTGCAGGGGCAGATGCCATCGCTTCTCGATCCTTAAGCTGTTTTTGAGCCAGACAGTTCTTGCTCGCAAGGTTAATCAGATTGTCGAGCGTTGACTGGTAGTGGTCATTCTCCCGCTCCTTAGTTCTGTGCCCACCGTAAAGGCCAACACAGAAAGTGACCGGCTCTTCACTCTCGTTGACGAACACATCTCGAACGCGACGTTTGATCATCTCGGATAGCATTTCGGCTTCTTGCCGCTCGCGGATCGTTCCAATGGCGAACTCGTCGCCACCGTACCGCACAAGCACTTCATGCTCGCTATCCACGCATTCGCTAAGCATTGCCGCGACCTTTCTTAGGACCTGGTCGCCAACCGTATGTCCATAGCGCTTGTTGTAAAGGCCAAAGTCATCAAGGTCGATGAAGATGACGGTGACTTCGCGGCCTCGCTTCAAATTGTCAACGCCCCACTCCCGCAATAAGTCTTGCCAAGAAAGGTTAGTAAGGGGGTCCCAAGAGCGGCTCAATTCGCGAAGAAGCATGGTGGAGGTTGCAATTCCGATAAACGTTCCATCACGCACAACCGGCGCAAAGTCAACACCGTCTTCAAGGAATTCTTCGGCGACCTGCCTAATTGAGGTGTTTGCGCTGACAACAAGAGTCGGTGGCTCCATCGCTTCGCTAACAAGTGCACTGCCTTCTAGCGATGCCAGCGCTTCAGCGGTTACCGTTCCAACCAGCTTTCCAGATTCCAGAACTGCGAGAGCCTTCATGCCATGCCCACGCATAAGGATTTGGGCCGTAGACACAAGGTGACTCGGCTCAACCCACACGGGCAGCAGCTTCAAGGCATCAATAGTTTTCATGCTGGTAGGTACAACGCTTACACACGCAAGTGTACTAACGCGAAACGTGCCAAGGGCACAGGAGTTCTACCGGTTGTTAAGAAACCTAGTCGATAGACAGGCTCTCCACAACGCGCTGGACAAAGCGCTTGCTAAGTCTTCGGGTCTCTTCGCTGCTACTCGCAACCAATTCAAATCTTTCCGCAATAGCATAGGCTTCTGCAGGCTGAACTCCAAAGCACCGCGCTACACACGCTTCGCCGAGTCCCGCTTCTCGAAGCATTGTATGGAGAGCCAGATGCGCGGGGCGCGTTTCCAGTCCCTTGAACTCAACCTCGTCGGCTGCCCGAAGTATCCGTTCACCCAGGTCCCAAGCGGAATTGTCTGAAAAGAACGGATCAAGCGTACCGCATGCCCTTAAAATCTGACGGTCGTCTGTCCACAGCGTTCCGGATAACTTAAGCCGTTTCAAGGCGCCGGATAGCGTGCGCCCATTACCCTTCATTTTTGTCGCCATCATGCGAGCAAGGGTCGGTGATAGATGAAGACCCTCGGCAGACGCCATTTGGTCGATAACAAGAATCCTCTCGAGTGGGTCAGGCGCGGGTAGGTTGCCGATCGTCCAGTCCCGAATGCTCGGGAGGAGCGATTTTATCTGGCGGGTAGCCTTCGGCGCTGTAAAACTCAGCATCGTCGGCCTACCTCCTCGCACCCGCCGCTCCAAAGCTATTTGCAAGAGCAGCCGGGTGCGGGAGCCGTCGAGGGCATCTTGAACGTTGTCCAACAAAAGCGAGCCAGGCGAATCGGCGCGAGCACCTAGATAAATCCACTCGATAGCCGAGTAAATCCGTGGTGGTATGCCTGTGTCTTGACCAATTCGACACGCTACTGCTTCAAGAACGTGGCTCTTGCCCCAACCACTCGGTCCAACCAGAGCAAGAAACGAACGCAGACCCGTCGAAAAGAGAAGCGAGGCCTCAATTGCCTGAACATTGGAAGGCAAAGCTGCAATGGTCCCAAAATTCCTACTCGGTTCCTCAAAAAGAACCTCTGATAACTTTGGCGCGGAACGAGCATGTTCAGCAATGTTGCCTAACGACATATAAGGGACGCCTTCGCTCTTTTCAAACCGACCGTAAATCAATTGATCACAAGTTACGTTTCTATTCTCAACAACTGTTGATCTAGAAGCAAGTGCCACTAGGAGCAAGTTTCGGCAAATGACAGGTAAAGAATCTGCGTTTTGCTCCCATTTACTCAGGTTTTCGCGAAAACGCGAAAATTCTTAACATTTTTTATTCCACAAGTTATCCACATGCTTTCGTCCAATAAGTAGCGGAAATTGTGCCAAACCCTTGACTTTTCCAACCAATTCCAATGAGGGATTTGACCATTCTCTTGTCCTTGGCCCCATGCCAACTGGCTCTTAGGTGACGAGAATTTTGGAAAATTGTTGCCAATACTGGGAGCAAAATGGCGACTGGCGCAGTCAAACCTCGTTGTAGACCGGGTACTGGCTTGCTCTCCCCTTGACAGTAACCCGGTCTTAACTATTTATGCTTGACCCTCGGCCAGAAGGTCGAGAATTGGAAGTTGGGGCTCTGCTCGGTGGTGTGACAGGAGGCGCATTTAGCTTCAGTCACCTTCAAGAGCTTGACCACATAGGGCGAAGCGCCATGAGCCTTCCCCGGTCCGTGGCAGCTTTCGCAGCCCACAGAACTTAGTGCCGGTGTCTTAGCCTCGCTGACGTATCCCTTTTCGCTCTCAAAGCCAACCACGTGGCACCGGACGCATTCAGGGTCGAGATGCTCTCCCTCCGTCTTCAGGCTTTTTAGGGCGCCTGCGTGACTAGAATGCTGCCATACCTTCATGGCTTCGCTATGGCACTTCCCGCAAGCCTGCGTCCCAGCAAAGTCTGCAGAAGGGCCACGTGGGGCAAAGTCAATCAAGCGCTCGTCATCCACCCGGCTCAAGTACTGCTTGAAGACGCGAGAGGCATTTGGATCGTCGCCGTATTGCGGTCCAAGATCCACGGATGAATACGAACTGAAATGATCGCGGCTGAAGATCAGCTTTACGACTTCCTTTCCTTTTTCGCCGGGCGTCGCCAGCAGGACATTGCCGGCCCAGGATTTGCTCGGGTGACCTCCAGACCGGTATTGAATAAGTGCCAGTGAAGGATATCTCGCTGCAATGTCCTGGGCTTCCGAAAGACTCCCACTGAGTAACAACACTGATCGGAGATCCTCGGATTTAGCCTCATCTACAAAGTGTTCTATATCCGAAGCGGTGTCACCGCAGCCGATCAGAAAGGGACCACTTTGAATCGTTGCGGCGATCGCCCCACCAGACTTTTCTCGAAGGTCCTCCGAGCCTATGAGGCGCCCCTCGGCGACATTCGAAAGCGAAATGAGCGTTCCACGCCCGAGCGCAAGTTCGCTCTTGCCCACCTTGAGGGCCGTGACCTGCATCGCCCGCAGCGCCTGGGCAAAAGCCTCCGCCTTGAGCTCATTCTGCCGACCAGTATTCTCAACCAAGCCACCATTTACGAGCAGCAAAGTCTTGCCCGGAATTGAGAGCGATTTGACCGCTGTCGCAAGTCGCCTAATTCCGCCGCTCATAGGTCTTGTGCACCCGCACGGAGTCAGTAGACCGTCCATATCGCCGGTTAGAATCAAGGCGTAAGAATCTTGAGCGGGCGGCACAAGCGCGATCGCTACTCCAAGAACGATCGGGCCTAGCGCCCAGAGTTTCATTGCACGCTCGCGGCGTAAGGGACTTCAATGACCGGCTGAGCCAGGTCGTCTGTGAACACCTTGATCATTCCCTTGAAAGGCCCGGGATCCGCGTTGCCATCGTAGACAAAGACCAAGTTATGGATATCCTTCACGTCACCTTTGCTTTTCAGCTTCAAATGCGGTGTATCGAACTCGACCCGAGAAACCTGAAATGGCTTGTGTGGTCTTGATATGTCCAGCTTGAACTCGCGTGGCTTATTCGTTATGTCGCCCATAAAAAGTTGATACGGTTCGGCGACAATGCCTTTCTGGACGGTCAGGTTGTAGCGCAAAACTTTGAAATAAGGATCATCCGTAAGGATTTCAAGTCCGGTCCAGTTCTTCCCGGTGATGCCGTCCAAGTTCATCTTTACGTGAAATTTGTATCCAGACTTTAGGGTCGGAACAACCTCGTTTTGTTCAGTATCAGCCAGTTCGCCCTGCCAAGGTTCAAATATAACGTCGCCTTGTAATCCCGTCATACGCGCATTTGTTGGCTGGAACTTGGCATTTGGGGACAGAGCTAAATACACATCAAACGACGTGTTTGCATCAGTTACTGAAAGCGCATGGTCAGGCCCGAGTAATCGGTAAAGCGCGTTGATATGGATACCGACTGGAATTTGGATGAATGGCGTATTCGGATCGTTCGACACGATTATCAAGTGTCTGTTGAAATCGCCGAATTGGTCCTTAGTGTCGATCTGCCCATGCACAAGCGCGCTTTTCCCCGGCTGCAGGATCTGCGCTCCGGTCGCCGAAATGCATCCACAATCCGGGCTGGGTTCAAATTCCATCGGTCCAGTGCCTCGATTAGTCACTTGCACGGTAAAAGGAACCTTGTCACCTTGAGTGGCAGTCGGCAGCGCGACCCTCAGTGGGTCAACAAATACGTCCGGTGGCGTGATCGCTGTGAGAGTCTTCTTCAAACTGATCGCTTCGAGAAGCTTTTGTACTAGTGCCATATTTGCCTTGGCAAGCCGGGCCTCTGGTACGCCAAGATTAGTGAGCGGCTGTCCCGATTGTTCGGTTCGCCCCATGATGAACCCCTGATAGGGTGAAGGCGCGAGGCCAAAATAAGAGCCCAAGGCAAAGGCCACTTCATCAAAAACCTCGTTCCTAGTTGTCGCAGCAAGGGGACTTCCGCGTTTCAGGCCGATCACAGCTTCTAGGCGCGGCTCACTCGGGCTGTCCGAAAAGAACATCGCCGAAGGAACTGGGGCCGCGTGATTCGGTAGGGCAGCCAGCACGGGTTCAAAATCGATCTTGATGTCTGGCGCGTCCGAGGTTAGCTTGAATTCCGTCCCAGAAAGGTTTGAATGCCAGCGCGCAATCGCTTTATCGCGAGCGTCCTCAAAATCATCCTTCAAGGCTGCTGGAACCTTGGAATCATCCCATTTGATCTTGATGTACTTCTTAGGCAATAGCCGGCTTTGCTTCAGCGCTACATCGAAATTCTTCGCTGCGATGCTTTGCTCGACTAAACCAACGCTCTGATGAAACGCTATATTCGCTCCTGGCGAAACCGTTGGAGCAATTTGAATCGGTTGGAGCATTTGGGCGGCGAGCAGGAGCAAGAACATAGGCATTAATGTGACGTTCGGCGCGCCAACTAGTTTGGGACGATCCCTTCACGGAGGTCGGAGGCGCTCAGTTTGTAGTAGTTGGCTTCAGGACTTTCGAGAATCTGCATCTCAAGAATGGGAATCAATGACTGGAACCGTTCAAACGTGTCAGTAGTTTCCAATAGACGTTGCTTCTCAAGGTTTTCAATCGAAAGAAGACTCGCGATCGTGAAGGACAGGGCCACAGGATCGGGCGGAAAGACAACCTTCACCGAGAAATCCTGATTCCCGAACCGCCGCTGAACCAAGATTTCGCAATCTTCACGGGCTCGGAAAATCGTCGCGATCTTCTCCGGTGTCTCCTCGATTTCAAGCTCGATCACCGGTTCAACCTTGCCAACCGGGAACGGGCGAGTCTCATCCATTTGACGAATTCGAAATCTTCGCTCTCCCTGGACCTGGATGTCCATCCGGCCGTCATCGTACGTGTGGCAGGCAAGTATTCGCACCGCCGTTCCCACCAAATAGGGGTCAGCATGGCCCGTCTCAGATCCGCTTCGTATCAAAACGACACCAAATGGCCTATCGAACTCGAGGCATTCACGAACTAACTCGCGATACCGCTCTTCAAACACGTGTAGCTGCAACTGAGCATAGGGAAACAACACGGTGTTCAGCGGAAAAAGTGCAAGTTCTTCCAATTCCTGAGACATCCCAATATGATTATAACGTTGCCGCGCGCGAATAACGTTCGCAACGACTCTGGTGAGTTAGACAGGATGCATGAATTACGTGTTCGGAGGTAGATTCTTACAGTGTCCGTTGATGTGCCACCTACGATGAACGAGGATCAGCCGCTTCCCAACGACATAGAGGCGTTACGTAAAGAGCTTCTTGCCGCGCGCGAGTCAATCCGCGAGCAAGATGAACTTAAGAAGCAGCTAGAAGAAGCTGCGCGCCGACGTGTTGGCGAGTTGGAGGAGAAACTCCATGCCGAGCAGGAACGGGCTAAGACCCTTGTCCGCCCGGTCGATTCTGGCCTCGATGTAGCCCCCATCAACGAAGCTGATGTAACGCTGCGGCGTTTAGTCCAGCGCATTGCGATGATCCTGCAGGCCGAAAAGATCGTCGTCATGTTCTATGACCGCGAACGCGGTGAACTCATCGGTATCCCACCCGCTTACGGCGTGGACGAAGACCGACTTGGAGTTTTCAGAGTTCGTGCAGCCCAAGGTCTTTCAGGACAAGTTTTCCGCGACAGCCAGCCCGTCATCTTCCATGACGCGAACACCGACCCCAGAACGCAGAAGGACCCGTTTGGCCTCCTCCACGTTCAAAACGGCATCACCGTGCCGCTCGTCATTGAGAAGCGTGACGAAGAAAACCGAGTTGTTGACCGTAGCGTCATCGGCGTTCTGCATGCCTTCAACAAGCGCCACGGCGAAGACTTTAACGACGAAGACGTGCGTCTGCTTGAGCGCATGGCTCGAAACGTCGGCTCCATCATCGCGAACCTGCAGCTTTACCGCGAGGTCGTCGAAGAGCGCGAAGAGCTCCTACAGACTTTTGAATCGCTGACCGCCGGTCTCATCTTGGTGTCTCCCGAGGGCCGAATCAGTCAGATGAACGCATCCGCCAGAGCCATCTTTGGCGCCGATGCCGATACGCTAGGCAAACCCGCCCAAGAAATCCTCAACAACAAAGACCTATGGGCTCTCTTCGAGACGAGCCTCCAAGGTCAGGAGTCTGGAAAGCTTGAGATCGGCGTTGTCATCGCCGGCGTCGAGCGTATTTACGAAGTCCAGGCCGCGTTGGTGCGGAACGAGGACGGCAAGGACCTTGGAGTCGTCTCCATCTTCAACGACATCACCGATATTCGCAATATCGACCGCATGAAGAGCTCCTTCGTCGCAATGGCCTCGCACGAGCTTAGAACGCCGCTGACGGCCATTAAGGGCTTCACAAGCACCCTTTTGATGGATGACACCTTCGCCCCAGACGAGCGTCGCGAGTTCTACATGATCATCGATCAGGAGTGCGACCGCCTTACGCGCCTGATCAATGACCTGCTGAACACCGCGCGAATCGACTCCGGCCAGAGCCTCAAGCCCGATTACAAAACGGTCGACATCAACTCCGTCCTTGAAAAGTGCGTGATGATCCAGAAGCAAACGGTCACCCGCCACAAGATCGTGCTTGACAAGCCCGACATCCTCCCAAACATCACCGGCGACGAAGACAAGCTCGACCAGATCTTCACGAACATCGTCAACAACGCCATCAAGTACTCGCCTGAAGGCGGCACCATTACGGTCCACGCCAAGCAAGACGGCGACGCCATCCTGATCGGCATCCAGGACCAAGGTCTAGGAATTCCCGCCGATCAGCTAGGCAAGGTGTTCGAGCGGTTCCACCGCGTGAACAACGAAGACAACCGCAAGATTTACGGAACCGGCCTCGGCCTCTACCTGGTCAAGCATCTAGTGGAAAGCGTCCACCAAGGCAAGATCTGGGTGGAATCGGAGGTAGGCAAGGGCTCAACCTTCTGGTGCCGCATCCCAATCGCTCTAGACGTAGAACGCGCCCGCGCTTTGGACGATTAGGCCGCTATGGAGCGACCCGTCGGGCCCCCCTGAAAGGTTTAGGTCAATTTGCTGCAACGGTCGCGCCGACCATCGCCACAAAATTCTCGACAATCCGCATCCCTTCCTCCGTCATTACCGACTCCGGATGGAACTGGACGCCTTCGATCGGCAAGCTCTCGTGCCTCAACCCCATGATCTCGCCGTCATCTTCGGCCGTCGCTGTCACGATGAAGCCGGGCGGCAAACTATCCGCCTGAACAATCAGAGAGTGGTAGCGTACGCCGCGAAAAGGGTTCGGCATTCCCCGGAAAAGACCCTTCCCGTCATGCCGAATCATCGACGTCTTGCCGTGCATGATATTCCGCGCCTGGCGGACGATCCCGCCAGAGACCTCGCCAATAGCCTGGTGCCCCAGACAAACCCCAAAAATGGGCATCTGCAAACCACCATTCAAGGCGGCGCCAAGAATGTCGAGACAGACGCCAGATTGGCTAGGCGTACACGGTCCCGGCGAAAGCATAATCGCCTCTGGCCGCAGTTCCAAAATCTCTGGCAAGCTAATCTCGTCGTTTCGCCAAACAACCACATCCGCCCCACATTGGCCCAAGTACTGGACCAGGTTGTAAGTGAAGGAATCGTAGTTGTCGATGACGAGAATTGGCACGGCTTCCTATTTTAGGCCAGTTTTGCCCGGGGGAGGGTCGAACCCCGTTTCGACCTTACCCAGGTCTTGCTCACGGAAGCTTTAAGTTAAGTCCACCCAATTAAGGACGAAACGGGGTTCGTCCCTCCCGTCCGCTACTTCGTAGTCACCCTCTCTGAAACCTTTCGCCCATCCCAAACCTTCGCCAACTGCGGCTTCTCGCCATCGAGGATCAGGTGCTCCACAAAGAACTCCCACATACGCGTCGAATTCACCTGCGAGTGGCCCTGGTCAGGACCGACCATCATCTCGAAATACTTGCCGGCGGTCTGTAAAGACCGAACCAACTGGAACGAGTTCGAGGGATGCACGTTGTTGTCCGCAGTACCGTAATACAGCAGCAAGTTGCCCTTCAAATCCTTGGCATAGGTCATCGCGGAGCCCTTCTCATAACCAGTAGGGTTATCCTGCGGGATGTCCATATAGCGCTCGGTATACGTTGAATCATAGTTCTTCCAATCCGTGACCGGTGAACTTGAACAGGCGGCTTTGAACACGTTCGGATACCTGAGCAGGGCCATCAGCGAAGCATAGCCTCCGTATGAAGTGCCTTGGATTCCGATCCGCGACTTGTCAATAAAAGGCATCGCGCCAAGATACTTGGCGCCCGCGGCTTGATCGTCGATCTCGGTAATCCCGAGCTTGCCGTAAACGCATTGACGAAATGCCCTCCCTCTCCAATTGGTCCCCCGGCCATCAATCCAGGCGACTACAAAGCCAAGCTCTGTAACGGGATCCGGCGTCTTGAACGCATCGGTCGCAGTGCCTGATTCAGGGCCACCGTAGACGTTAATCAGAAGGGGGTACTGCTTGTTTGCATTGAAGTCGGCTGGCACCATGTAGTAGCCATATAAATCAGTGACGCCATCAGCTGCCTTGAACTGAAATCGCTGTGCTTTCTTGAGATACAGCACGTCCCATTTCGTTGTATCGCTCTCGCCAAGCGTGGCTTTGACTTTTCCGTTTACGTCGCAAAGAATAGTCTTTGGAGGCGTGTCTATACTCTGAACCACGTCAGCAAAGTGCTGGCCATCGGGCGCAAGCTGAACCGTGTGGTTGAAAGCCGGATCCGTAAGTCGTTGATCTTTCCCTTCCAAAGACACGCGATGAACCTGCTGCTTATAAGGAACATCTCCGTCGTGCGACGAATACCAAATCAGGCCGTGTTGCTTATCGACCTTCAACACTTGCGCCAGATCGAACTTGTTCGAAGTCACCTGTTTGATGAGCTTGCCGGAAAGGTCGTAGAGGTACAGGTTTCGATAGCCGTCTCTGTCGGATATCCAAAGAAATCTCTGCGCATCAGAAGTAGACGCTCCTTTCCAAGCAATCCCGTCGCCCGGATCGGTCCACAAATTGGCCGGGCTGTAATCCACCCAACCATCCGGGTTACTCTCCCGAAAAATAACTCGGTTGGCGCCAGTACCAGGATCGGCAGCGCAGAGCTCGACGCAGTTCTGCTTCCGATTCATTCGGAAATACAGCAGTGACTTGCCGTCTTCAGACCAACGTGGGCTGTAAACATAGTGGCCCAAGTCAGGGTCGCCATCCGATTTGAAATGCACATCAATTGCCGTTGTAGCCTTGCTGGCCAAATCGTAAACACGAAGCTCAACTACTGGGTTGGGCGCACCGGCCTTTGGATAGGCCTCAGTCTCCAACTTGTTCTGGATTCCTGTCTCGTTCAAGGGAACGTAGTAGTCGGGCACGAGGGACTCGTCAAAGCGGTAGAAGGCAAGTTTCTTGGCATCAGGTGACCACCACATGGCTTCCCGTTGTCCGAGCTCCTCGCCGTAAACCCAACTGGCGACCCCGCACTTGATTCGCTTCTCGACGCTGCCTTCCGTCGTAATCTGGGTTGAACCATCCCCGTCGGCCGGGCCGATGAACACATTGCGGTCCTTGCACTCGGCTTTCCATTTGCCGTCGTCGCTAATAGCAGAGCTAAATTGCCTGCCCCGCTCAGGGTTCCCACGTGCCCGCCGGGGCTTAGGAGTTCCGCCGGTATCAAATGTGCCGGTCGATTTAGCCTCGGAGGTCTTGTTCGTCGCCAAGTCGTAGCTAATAGTCAAATCGCCCTTCGGGAACGTAAACGACTTGCCATCTTCAGTCCATTCGACCCGAATGGACCCACCGGTCACCGATCCGGTGATCTGACGACGCAGTTTTTCGTATCGGTCATATCGAGGCATGTTGGGTAGTCGATCCTGAGCAACGGAGGCAAGAGCAAGCGAAGCAATTGCAAGGCAGGGCAAGACTTTACGCAAGTATGCCTCTACCGATTGACGTTGGGTCATTGGTTCCATTCTTACCCCAACGACGAAGAAAGACGGCCTGAGAAGAAACAGAGCTAGCCCTCAAGGCAAAGCGCAATTAACACTCCGAGTGTCGTCGTCGGATGGTTTGAGGCTGTTTCATTGCGCCGGTCCCCGGATCGTCATCCCGACCGTAGCAATAAAAAGCGAAGCGGGGGGACCGGTTTTGGTCACGCCGCGCTCTGGTTAGAACCCCGCGCTTGCGATCACGGTCCCCCGAGTCAACTCGGGATGACTTCTTCCTGTAGCCACCAGGCAACCAATGAAACAGCCTCGTTTGCCGGCGTCCCATATAACGAGAGCCTTAAGCTACTTCGCGTGGCCCAAATGCGCGATGAAGAATTCCATCATCCGTGCCTCGTTGATCCCGCTATGCTCCTGATCGGGCCCAAGCCCTAACTCATATCCCTTGCCCGCTTCATCCAAAGCATGAATGAACATGTAAGTGTGCGAAGGATGGACGTTATTGTCCGATGTTCCAAAGAAAAGTAAGAGATGCCCTTTGAGGTTCTTCGCTAAGGGAATGGCTGAGCCGCGATCATAAGCCTCTATCTGATCCTCAGGTTGCCCCATGTATCGCTCCGTATAGATCGTGTCGTAGTTCCGCCAGTCAGTTACGGGAGAGCTGCACGCCGCCGCCTTGAACACGTCGGGGTACCGCAGCAAAGCCATAAGCGAGGCGTAGCCGCCGTACGATATGCCGTAAATCCCAATGCGATTAGGATCGACAAAGGGCTTCTGAGAGAGAAATCTTGCTCCTGCCGCCTGGTCGTCAATCTCAGCGCCACCCAAATCGTGATAGACCGCATGCTTGAAGGCAGTGCCTCTGAACCCGGAGCCACGTCCATCGATCCAAGCGACCACAAAGCCTAATTCGGTGATCGGGTCGGGTAGTCCAAAAAGCTCCGCATCGCTGCCGAAATCTGGCCCACCATAGACGCTAATAAGTAGGGGATATTTCTTCTTTGGGTCGAACGTCGATGGCTTCATCAAGTATCCGTAAATGTCCGTCTCGCCATCAGCAGCCTTGCAGACAAAGCGTTCGACCTTCTTTAGCCCCAGGCTCTCGAAGCCAGATAGATCACTCCTAGCTAGCGTCGCTAAGACCTTGCCCTCCGTATCACAAACCCGAGTCACCGGCGGAGACACCAGCGTTTGCTCAACGTCAACAAAGCCCGATCCTGTGGGCGACACGGAAACGCGGTGGCTGAAGGCCGGATCAGTCAAATCTTCGTCGTCGGTGCCATTGAACCGGCACCGATGCAACTGCACCAAATACGGATTGTCCTCGCCCTGAGTTGTGTACCAAACCGTCGAGCTCGCCGCATCAATCAGCCAAATGGACCGCACATCAAATTGGTGGTGAGTGACATGTCGGACGAGCCCCGATGAGAGATCATACAGATCAAGGTTGCGATAACCGCTCTCGTCGTTTATATAGAAGAACTGGGTTGCATTTGGGCCAGGTTTCGTCCACCAAAGGTCGGGATTGCTGCTCGGAAATTGGCCCGTTGTCCTCGCTTCGAGCCACCCGTTAGCCATCTCGCGGTGAAATACCACTCGGCATTCGCCCGTGTCTGGATTAGCAGCGATAAGTTCCTGCTGGTTCTGTAAGCGATTCATACGGAAGAACAGAAGGGCTCTGCCATTGGGCGACCAACTTACGTTGTAAACGTAGTGCCCGATATCCTTAGCGTGGCCAGAGTCAAAATTGGAATCGATGTGGACCGATCTCTTGCCCTCGACATCGTACACAAACAGGTCAGCAGTCGGATTGGGCTGGCCCGGTTTCGGGAACGCCTCGACATTCACCGAGTCCTGGAATCTCAGTTGATTGACCGAAAGGTAATAATCCTTAACCTCTTTCTCATCGAAGCGATAGTAGGCTAGTTTTTGGCTGTTCGGAGACCACCACATTGAGTCGATCTGGCCCAGCTCCTCGCCATAGACCCAGCTTGCGGTGCCGTATTTAATCCGGGAAGCAATGCTGCCATCCGTTGTGACTTGCAACTTGCCAAGTGGCGAGGTAATGGTGACGTTGCGGTTCCTGCTGATCGCCTTGTAATGGCCATCGGGGCTAGAAACGTTGTCGAACTGACGTCCTCGCTCCGGCCCAAAGCGCAACCCTGCATCAGAAATAGGCTCAACCGCACTCGGATTAGCGGGCGAGGATTGCCTTGAGGTGAAGTCGAATTTGAAGAATTTGCCCTGCGAAGAATAAGTAAAAGAGTCCCCACCCTCATCCCATTTCATCAGGACACTGCCGTCCTTGACAGCCCTATAGGACTCCTGCGACATCTTGAGATAGAGGTCGTAACCAGGCATTGAAGGGAGCCGGTCCTGCGCGTACGCAAGGCATGAAATCAGAAAGGCAGGGGTAATCAGGGTCCGACGAGGCATGGTTGATTTACGTTAGCAGATTGTCCTTCAGTTACCGTAGGGTTCAATGCTGCGGACCATCGTCTCGACTTGGTCCATTTCGGCGGGTTTGAACGGCCGGTCGGACTCGATGGTCAGGTTTACCAACTCCTTATTATGAGTCATCTTCGCGATGATCCAAACCGGCCGCGCTAGTCTAGATCTGTGGACCAAGGTGTACAGGCCCCCGTGGAGGCCGTGGATATTGACGTCGCGAAATGCCTCGGGATCGCGAGTCCTTGCGCCGTCCAACTCGGTTATCGCGGCCTTGAGTACGTCGGGGTCAGGCTTCTGCTGCCACAGAATGTGCATGACCATTCCTCGAGGTCCAGCGAAAGTGGGTTCGCGAACTGATATCATCCCGTGGCCAAGTTTCTCGCCGGGCGCCTTTGGCGTCCAGCCGTCCAGAACCTGCATGGAGAACGCGCCTAGTTGCTCGTCAACATCGCCCAGAGACACGTAGCGAACTGCCGAAAGCTGAGCAATTCCCAAGAACAAGAGCGCGAAAAGGGCCTTCATTGATGTTATGAGGGTTTTGGAGCCGTGGTCGTTCTCTGTTGGCCGTTAAAGAACTCGGCCCCATGCTCGGTGGCAAGTTGCAGAATGCGCCGCATCACTTCACCGCGCAACCTCATTTCTTCCTGATAGTCATTCGTTTCGAAGTAGCACTGAACCAATACGCCAAAGGAAGCTTCCGCCAAATCGTTCATCTGCACAACACTTCGACCTTTCTCGATTCCCGGAACCTTGTCCAGAAAGCCGACGAGGTCCTTGCTGAACCGCTCCACGCTATCCACGCCGGTCTCGTAGCTGAGCCGAACCAAGAACTTCTGCCGACGAACACGCCTTGCCCCCATATTCTCGACAGAGGCTTTAATCAAGTTCGAGTTGGGAAGTGTAATGATCGAATCCTCAAAGGTTCGAATGCGAGTACTGCGCAGATTGATTTCCTCGACAATGCCATCGACCGTCCCAATCTTCACCCAATCACCCAGTGCGAAGGGCATGTCAAACAGGATCGTAAGCGAGCCAAAGATGTTTTCGACGCTGTCTTTAGCAGCCAGTGCCACAACAAGACCACCGAGGCCCAGTCCGGCAACGATCCCCTTCCAGTCCACTGAGTAAGTGCCAAGAAGAATCAGCGCGCCAACAACAATGATCACGGCCCGAACAAGCTTCCGGGTTACGGGAATCAGCAACTTTTCAGCTCGCTTGTTTAGGTTCGTTGCATTCTCTGTCAGCGAGTCGCAGAAGCCCTCCCACACGCTGACCACAAGCCATACCGATGAGGCGATGAGAACGAAGTGAAGGGTGCTTTCTATGACTTCCGGGTAAGGCAAATTCTCGTAGGGAAGCCACAGATACCAAATCGCGGCGGCGCCGGTAAGGCTTATCGCTCGCCTTACACTTTTCGCCGACGCCTCGGTGACCGGAAATTCGACATATCGAGTGCGAAGTTTAAAA
>JBBQMJ010000020.1:0-17707 GCA_038328815.1 Fimbriimonadales bacterium
TGATTTTGCGCCTGTCAAGCCGATCCGCAATCACGCCTGCATAGGGGCTTAGAAGAAGATACGGCAAACATTCCAGCGCACCATTAAAGCCAACAAGCGTTGAAGACCCCGTGAGCTTCTTGACCATGAAAGCATTAACGACGTAATAAAACGCATCGCCAAAGATGGAAATTGCCTGGCCAAGCCACAGGTCACGAAACGCGCGAATAGATAAGATTTGAGAGCGAAACATATGAATTCTTCCTTACGGTCGAGCCCTGGAACGGGCTAAGCGACGAGTGAGACAGCGGTCACCGCTGGATAGGAAGAATTGCCAACATAACGAGAGTATTATAACACAAGGGCGATCTACCAGGACTTCAGACCTGATGGTGCCACTCCGGGGAAAGACCAAACTTGCGTGAGGGTCAATTGTCAGCGTAGACAGTTACGGAGTGAACTGGGTAAACATCCTGAGTGAAGGTCTTTGCAATTTTATTCGGGTTGATTATCTGGCTATTGGCCCTCCCCGCTACAGCGGACACATCCCTGACGCAGGATGGCATCAAGGCAACAGCGCAAAACAACGGGAGCGACCCGGGCCCCATATTCTCTTTCGAGAATTCGAACGACGATGCCAGGATCGTAACGATTTATGTTGCCCTCTCAGGTGGTGCAGCCTATTTCAACTTCGGCGGCGGAGATCGTCCGCTTTACGACTTGTTTCCAGTGCTCGTTCCGCCACACGCCACGATGTCTTACTGGGCTGAGACCTGCAATGGCAATGCCGATCGAATCGACCATATGAAGGTCGAACGCATCGCTGATTACGCAGATTGGATCGCACAAAAGTCCAAGCAAACGATCGCGGATGCGTTTTTCCCTTGGTCAGATCAAGCAGATCTCAAAAGGAATAACCTGGGCAAGTCACCAAGAGATTACGCTGAAGAGGACGCCGAGGCGTTGCGCAAGTGGTTTGCTTCCCTTGACAATGCGGAACTTGTGTCCCAATTGCAGGCTGCGCACGACGCCCAATCCTCGACTGACTGGAAGGAAAACGACGCCGTGTATCGGAGCCAAGTCTTTAAAGTGAGGGCACCGTCCGCCGGTGGCAAGACTAATGACCCCGTCATTGACGGTTCCAACGTCCCCAAAATGTTGGTTTATCCAGGTGACACTAAAGCTGCTGACAAAGCAAAAGCTGACGAGGCAGCAGCCAAAGAAGCTGCCGATACGGCGGCTGCTGACAAGGCGGCCGCGGATGCGAAAGCAAAGCTCCAGCCCGACATTGATGAGGCGAAAAATCTGATGGACAAGCTCATAGAAGATCAGAAGCGTAACGCCGAGGCAACGCGCCAGAAGATCGCAGAATCGCTAAGACAGCAGGCAATAGCAGATTCGGAAAAGCTTGATCCCTTAGCGGAAGCAGCGCTCAAGACCCTTCAAGATATCTCGGAGCCATTTGTACCTAATCAGAAGAATTTTGACGAATATCTGTTAGACAAATTCTTGCCGGACACCCCTTCTTTGCTTCAAATAGGGACTGAAAAATTAGTTGACGATCTTTGGGACAACGGCCCTGGCATGGCTGTTTCTCGCGGTGGACTGCTCGGAGACTGGATGCGCTCCAGGGGCCAAAGCGCGATACTCGATAAAATCTTCGATTCCAAAATCTCGCTGCAAGCCGGGTCGAATGCGGCGTTAGACCGGCGTTTGGATGTAACAGTGATGCCCGACAATATCATGTTTGGTTTGCGAACATGGATGTTCAAGCAGCAGGATGAATTCAGAGATTTCTTCATCACATCAACTGGCCTAATCTCCGAGGACAACTAGAAATGAGTTTGAGATCCTTTCTTACGATAAGTTGCTCGACGTTGACCCTGCTGAACATAACATGCAGTAGCCTTGCCCAAACCCCTTCTCCCCTGAACGCAAATTCGTTGGTCAAAGCAGCCTCGCTCGCCGTTGCTCAAAAGGACATTAGCAAGGCCAGATCATTCTTGAGGGAAGCTCTCCAGAAAGATCCTAATTGCAGCAAGGCAATGTTCAACCTAGGCGTACTCGATTCGGCTGAATTGAAATTTGGCGATGCTATTACAATGTTCAATCAGTTTCTTTCGGTCCAACCGACCGGGGTTTGGGCGGACCGCGCTAAGCGCGAGATTGAGACTGCAACCGTTTTGAAGGCCACCCCTGCAGGAACGGACGGCCCGTTCGTCGCTTTGCTCGGCTTGGCGTCAAAGGCGATGGCAACCGGCAGGTTGCAGCTTGCTTCGGATGCCGTGTCAAAAGCAATCAGGACTAAGCCTGACGATTGGCGGGGCTACAGTGCAGGCGCCAGCCTGGCCCTCCTAATGAAGAAGAAGCCGCAAGCAGTCTCCCTCTTGGAAATCGCAAGGCAAAAGTGCTCTAGCGATGCTGAAAAGGCAAAGATCGCGAAGGCCATCGCCGATCTAAGATCCGGTTCTCAATCTTAGGAAGCCCGAAAATTTTAAATGAACAATGTAACTTACCTTCGAATTTTCTTATTGGGGGTCCTCATCAGTTCAAGCCTGTGGAGCTCAACGGAGCAGGCCATTGCCCAAGCAGGCGGCGGACGTAAAGCTGGGACCGCAACCGCGGCTAGCGGAAAGCGCGAGGGTGCGCGGCTGTATGAATTGGGCAATCAGGCCCGTGTGGCAAAAAACTTTGCAGCCGCTGAGTCCCTTTTCAAACGCGCAACGCTCGCCGATCCGCAAAATGGACCAGCATGGCGACAACTTGGCCTGCTCTTTATGGCGAACGAAAGATTTGCTGAGGCCGAGATCGTGTTCACGAAGGCCATTGAATGCCAATTAGATGCGGCAAATCTTCTCGGAGCGACCAAGGATATGGAGCGCGCGCGCATTGCGAAGACTGCGACCCTCTTGAAAGCCGAAGAGGCATCCGCAGAATGGGTTTCGGCAGCACTCAATGCCTCGGCCCGAGGAAATTTAATTCTTGCGCAACGGTGCATCAAGCCAGCCTTGACACTAGAACCCCGCGGCATACGCGAGAATTTGGCGTTCGCATCTATTCTAGCCCAAGCTGGCCGCTTCCAAGACGCACTCGATCAACTCGTCAAACTCAAAGGCCTCACTGTAGATGTTGAGACTCTGAAGCAGATTGCTAACGTTGAGGGAACGCTGAGGCGCAATCTAAACCCCGCATCACCAGCGAAGTCGGACACCAATGTTTACAGCCTTAGCGGCGTGGCCGAAATGGTGGAGAAAACCATCGCTGCATTTCCGGACCGATATGAGGGCTACCTTGCTGCCGCTAAGCTATACGTCAGGCTCGAGCGTATTGACGACGCGAAGAAATCAATTGCGAAGGTCAACGAGTTGCGTCCAGAGGGCATTAGTCTGGAAGTCGATGCTGAGGTGAAGGGTGTCTCCAACGCAATTGAGGTGAGGGATGCCGTAGTGTTGGCTCGTGCAGCATCCTCAGCTGGAGCATACGGCAAAGCCGCCGACTACTATCGAAAGGCGGCAATATTGGAACCCGCTACTACGAATTGGTCGAAAGAAGCGGCAGATTTCTACCGTAATGCTAACCAACCCATTCGTTACGCGGAAATGAATGTCAGGCTATTGCACAGCATGACGCTAAATGACCCTCAAAGGTCCGCTGTATCAAGGATTGACTTGACCGGAGAATTCGATCCGTTCAAGGCAGGCAGCAAGGAAAACACTTTTCAACGCGCATTTCTAGCTCAAATGGACAAGGTGCTCAATATCTTGGTCCCACTCTCCTCAATGCAAGAGTACGGCTCGAAGGACATCATTCCTGCGATCCTACTTGGAAAAGTTGCCGCCTCTAACTCAGGTCTTGCGGCCGACCTTTGCAACGCAATTTTACAGCTTGATTACTCCCAATTTCCGGATTACTGGAAATCCATGAGGCAAGACGGCGAGCCAACTTACCTTTTTGAAATGGGAGCATCCGAAGATAGATTGATGACCCTGTACGGTGCGTGCCTTCGTCTTCTGCCGAAGTCATCCGTATTGCCTTGCATCGTAAAGCTTTTTAAGGGTCTTGAAGGCATTGGATCGATTGACCAGAATCGAGACGCGTTGTACTATGGCAACGAGCTCTGGCTGGACGTACTCAGCGAGTCATCGGCCCAAGACGCCCTTCGTGCAAAGCTCGGCTCCGACTCTGTCGATAAGCTCAAAGAAAAATGGGCGACCAAGCTTCCAGCAGAACCCATCTGGTACGAGGCTGGATTAGATTTTGCTTTCCATCCGTTAGGTAGGGCCACTGAAACAGAAAACTTTTATACGGTTGGGATGGCGCTTTGCCCGGACGGAGAGTCTACGTTACAAAACACGGTCGTTCCCCGCAAGATTAGGGTGGACGATTCGGTTAGAGGATACGAATTCGACTGCACTCTTACGAAGTTCGATAGCCAAGGTCACCGCCGAGTTATTCGCGCAGAGACTCTCATGTCAAAGGGCGAATATGCTCACGAGGCACCTCCTGTAGACGTAATTGGCGACACCTGCTTGATGGCCTGGTTCTCAAAGTCCGGCTTGACCCTTGATCGCCTTGACCATCGCACGTGGAAGCTTGTATCAAGCGTTAACTACAGCAAGCTCTCGGACAAGCCCCTACTCGACATGCGCCTGATTGATGCCACTCATGCAGCCATCCTCATTTACGGTCAAGAGGGCAGTGCATTGGCAATTTGGGACTTGGACAAGGAACTTGATGCTAAGTCAGTCCAATGGATTGCGATCAAAGCAGCTTGCCATGGTATCCACGGAGTGTTTTCAGGACCATCCCGAAAGTCGATTTCATTGATGACAGATCGTGGGATCCTGATTCTTGACCTCAAATCTGGCAAAACGCGCCTATGCCAAGGCAATCCGCAGAGAACCAATTCCAGTGAGCCATGGGCAAATGACGAAATGTGGCAATCAGATTGGTCCTGGATCAAGGGCATCCACGATTCCGGCCATTTGCAAGCCGAAATCAGTCAACGCGGAACACTAAGGCCTCGAGGCGATTCAAGCTTTTTACTGTCCGACGAGTTGGACAAAGACTATTGGTCTACGGGCGACCGCGTTTATTACTTGTCTCGCCCAAAACCAGGAACCATCCGACGTCTATGCATTAATTTCATTCTGAACGGCAAGGTCTCCTCGGAATACGTTTTTAAGAACCCTGGCCAAGGTTCAGACTGACCAATCCTGCTTAAGAGCTTTGGAACCGAAAATCGGACGGCAGGCTTGCCCTCAAAACGCTGTCCCGGTAATGTAGCACCGGGGCAAGGACTCAGCGCAGCGATGAGATTCCCTGTGCCGATAGCTTTGCGCTTTCATCCAGCCATTTCGAACATTGCCATTTTCCCCCTAAAGATGCCGGGGCTCAATCCGAGAATCCTATTAGGCCCACATTGGCCTGGAGGAAAAACCTAAAGCAGGTTATTAGAGATGGCCGTTCACAACATCGAGTGTCAAATAGCGAAATCCCAGATCGGAAGATATCTTTCCGGTGACGCTTTCTCCGCCCAAGCGCTGAAGCAGCTGGAAGAGCACGTCGCCGAATGCGACGAGTGCAAAGCTTCCCTTCACCAGCGTAAAGCTGCCTTACAGGCAATGCTCGGCGACTCTAACACCGCCGTCGTCCAGATTGACGAAGACGACACCACGCCTCGAACCGTTGCCGCCGCCCTCCGCGAAAAATTGGGTTCCAAACCCCGCCCAACCCAATCGATCGCCACCAATAGCTCTGCTACAAAGCCGGTCCATTTCTGGAAGCCGCTCGTTTATGCTATCGCGCTCGGCGCCGTGCTCATCGGAATGAGCGTGTTCTCCAAGACGCTCACCGCCCCGTTTGGCAACAAGGTAGAAGCGACGCCCGACGCATCAACGACAGCCATACCATCAACCACGAATTCGAATAGCGCTGCCACCGGCTCCCCCGCCACGGTGACAGCCACATCCAACCCGACAACGACGCCCGCCTCAACAACGACGCCAAGCACGACCGGCCCGGCCGCAGCAGGAACTCTGCCAGCTGCAACCGCAGCAACGCCGACGACTACGCTAAACGGCGAGAAGCCGGCGCCCATCCTTAACGCGCCCTCAACCGACAAGCCCGTCTCAACAGATACCGCCCTTGCAACCGGTGCGAACAAGAGCGCACCCGAAGCAACGCCCAAGAAATCGACTGAAACCAAGACACCGCCCCCCCCCGCCCCGGGGTTCACTCGGCCAAACAAGCAGGCGGCCACGCCTGCCGCTAAGCCGGCTCCCAAGGCGAAAGCCCCGAAGGCAAAGCATCGACGCGTAGCCAAGAAGAAGCCGATCGCCCACCATCGGGCCAAGAGAACTTCGAAGATTCGAGTCTATGACACCGACGGAACCTTAATCGCAAGCAAGTGAAGACCATGAGAAAAACAATCCTACTCGCCGCCCTTTTGATGCTGCCGTTCGCGGCAGGAGCTCAGCAGACCGAAGCTGCAAAGTCAACGCCCTTGCCCACCGTGTCCATCACGGCCAACGGCGTCGATGTGAAGCAGGTCCTGAACACCATCTTCACCCAGGTCAAGAAGAACTATGTGATCCAGCCGAACACGTGGTTCAACCTGAACCTTTCACTTGAGAACATCGATTTCGACGGGGCCCTTCAGATCATCTGCAAGACGGCAAACCTCAACATTGAAGTGCAGAACGGCATCTACTATGTTTCTAAGGGCGCCGCGAAGCCCAAGGTTGCCGCTCAGCAGATCGTTGCTCCTATTGAGAAGCCAAAGCTTCAAAAGCTTCCAGAATCCGTATTCAGCAAGAAGCTTACGACCCGGATGAACCGTGCCGACCTAGCCGACGTGTTCCTTGCTTTCGGCAAGCAAACCGGGACGACCATCGAAGTCGACAAGAGCGTTCCCGCCTACAAGCTCGACGCCTTTCTGATCAACACCTCACTGCGATATGCCCTGGAGCGTGTCACGAAAGCGGCTGGTCTTGAGTTCGAATTGACCGATCACGCATCGATTCGCATCTTCAAGCCAACGCCCGTTGACCCTAACCACGTCGCGGTCATCAAGTCTTCATAGCCCCCACTCCTGGTACGGGCGGCCCAGCCCTTGGGTCGCCCGCTTTTTGTTGTTAAGCCGTCAAGCGGGCTACCGTGCCAAAATAGGCTTATGGCAGGGCATTCAAAATGGAAGAACATCCGCATCCGCAAGGGTAAGCAGGATGGAATACGCGGCAAGATGTTCACGAAGCTTGGTCGTGAGATCATTGTGGCCGCTAAGATGGGCGGAGGCGACGTGGACATGAACGCGCGTCTCAGGGCGGCCGTTCAGAAGGCGAAAGAGAACTCCGTTCCCGCAGAGAATATCAAGCGGGCCATCCAGCGCGGCACTGGCGAAATCGATGGCGTCGACTACGAAGAGGTGACCTACGAAGGCTACGGCCCCGGTGGCTCGGCAATCATCATCGAGTGCTACACGGAAAACCGCAACCGCACCGTCGCTGACATCCGGCTCGCCTTCACCAAGGTCAACGGAAACATGGCTGAGAACGGGTCCGTGAGCTGGCAGTTTAAGCACGTGGGGCAGATTGCCATTGATCGAGGCAAGCTAGACGAGGATGATTTTACGATGGAGGCGCTCGAGGCAGGAGCGGAGGACATCGAGGTTGAAGAGGAAGGTTTTACGGTTTACACGGCGATCGGCGACCTGCATAAGGTGAACGAAGCCCTTGAGAAAGCCGGTCATAAAACAAGCGATGTCGGCCTCACCTATGTCGCGACCAACAAGGCGAACCCGTCACCCGAGGACATTGAGAAGCTCTTGAAACTACTCGACCTGCTTGACGATCTCGATGACGTGCAGAATTCCTACGTAAACGTGGACATAACGGAGGACATGCTGCAGGAAGCTTGACCGCGCAACCTTCACGCATTCCCATAACGACGCTTCTGCTGATCGCTGCGAATATGCTCGCTGCGTTCGCTACCTTGTTACAGCCGGACCTTATCGACCAGTTCTCGTTTCGAGACGATCATCCTTCGATTCAGACTGCGTTTACGAGCCTGTTTCTGCACCAGAACATCGTCCACTTGCTTGGCAACATGGTGTTCCTGGCCGCAGTGGGTGCTTCGGTTGAGCTTGCAACGGGGTCCTTTCGCTTCGCGATCGTCTATTTCGTCTCTGGCCTTGCCGGCGTTTTGACGCATATGTTTCTGGGAGCAGCGAGCGTCCCCGTGCTTGGGGCGAGTGGCAGCGTCGCAGGTTGCGCGGCGTACTATAGCGCTCGCTACTGGGGCTTGAAGGTTCCCATTGCTCCAAAGGTCGCCGTGCCGGTGGCCGCCGTGACTGGCCTTTGGCTACTGCTTCAAGTAGTTGGCGCAATGGTTCACATAAGCGGGTCGTCTTCGGCCGTCTCCTACTGGGCGCATCTGGGCGGATTTATTAGCGGATTGCTGCTGACCGTGGCCTTTCGAGGGCCAGATCTTGGCCAGCGGGCATTGGGTCACAAAGTGCTAGACGAGATGAACCATCGCAGCCCTGCCGCGACCATCGCCGCGGCCGAGCACCACTTAGTGCGCCACCCGGACGATCCGAAGGCCCTTATAGAGATCGTTGGCGCAGCGGCAACCATGGGCGACGCCGACGTTGAAGCTGCCGCAATCATGCGCCTCGTCGAAGTCACGCCTGAAATAAATCAAGGCCCTCTGCTTCGCCGCCTGGGCGAGTTGAACCACCTCCATCTGATGCCCGCGCTTCAGCGAACGCTCATGGCAGAGCGATTCAAGGCGAGTGACCCAGAGCTAAGTGAGTTTTTGCTATCCAGTGTCGTCGCTGAACATGTCGACGAACCGCAGCGCCCCGATGCAATGCTTGCCCTTGCCGGCATCAAGCGTGAGTCGGACCCCACGCAGTCAAAGCTTATCCTTGAGCAGTTAGAGAAGACCTATCCGCTTCACGCCACCGTTGAACTCGCGCGCGTCCGTGGATGGCTCGCATGAAGGAGTGGTGGCGTAGGGTCCGCCCTAACATTGTTAGCGGGTTCATGTACAACTTCGTGCGACTCACTGGTCGCACTCTGCGTGTTCAGGCGATCAATTACGAAAAGGTCCAGGCACTAGAGTGCGGCAAGATCGTTTGCGGGTGGCATGGCAAGTCCTTTGTCGCCACCGCCTTCTGGCGCGGCCATGGCGTCTGGGTGATCATTAGCCAGTCACGCGATGGAGAGATTCAGAACGCGATTTTCAAGCGGCTTGGGTTCCAAATAATTAGGGGAAGCACTGGACGAGGTGGTGTAAGGGCGGCAGTGGAAGGCATTCGAGTGCTGAAGGGCGCGGCAACCATGGCTATAACACCAGACGGCCCGCGAGGGCCGAGCGGAGTGGTGCAGGGTGGCGTCATGCTGATGGCGCAAAAGTCAGGCGCGGCTTTGATTCCGATCGGTATTTCTTCGCGACCAAGATTCTTAGCCCGCTCCTGGGACCGCTACATGATCCCCATGCCTTTTGCGAAGGCAGTCATGATTTTTGGCGAGCCAGTCTACGTCCCGAAAGAGGCGAATGAAGAAGAGGTCGAGGAGATTCGTTTGCAACTGGAGGCGGAGATCCATCGCTTGGAGCGCGAAGCTGAATGGAGGATCCATGGAAACACCAGAAGAATGGGCTCGCGCGAGAAACGCATCTTGTCCAAGTACGGTTCGCACGTTTCGGTGCTCGAGGCTTGGCTTGAGCGAATGCCTTGGGGCGCCTACGAGGCGGCGCTTGACGTCCTGGAGAAACAAATTAGCGTGTTCGAAACAAGAGCATCGGGGATCCAGATCATTTCAAAGGCGAACAGGCTAAAGATGATGGCCGAGCATTCTGGGCAAGATGTGCCTGGACTCATCGACAGCTATGCAGCTGTCGATGAAATCAAGACTGAGGCGAAAGCTGCTGAAGTCGCCTACAGGGACGCATTGATAGACTTTAGTTCTTCATATCCGGAGTGGGCCGACCTTATGCCCAAGAACGAGCCGCGGCCGGACAAAAACCCCTCCACCGCTATGCGCGGGGAGGGCCTGTGAGCGCTAGCGAACTGGGGTGGGGGTGTCCGGGAACCTACGTCTTCTCAGCCCGGTCTTTAATCGCCTGATTGACCCCTTCCAGGTTCTTCACGACGATCGTGTAGATCACTTTCTTCAGCAGGGGACCAAGCGTCGGCACGTTGTACTCGTAGTCCAGGTGCTGGACGAACCGCGTCCCGCCATTCTCTTCCGTGAACGCCCACGTACCTTCCAGCATGTCGTAGTCGCCTTTGAGCTGCTTGAACTTACAGAAGTGGGCGGCATCGTCCCACAGGTCTTCCTGTCGCCAGCGGACCTTTAGCCGGAACTGCGGGATCAACCCAACCCAATCGGAAACGAAGCGATTTGCCTCAGTTTCAACGGGTGTAACCGACTCAACGTCCTTCATAAATTCGGGAAATGAGCGGCTGTCTTTGGCGATCTCGTACACTCTTAACAGAGGCGCGTTGATCAAAACGGTTGTGTCAACAGTGGGCATCGTGCTTCAATGAACGGTTGGTCCCGTCGGCGGGCAGTGTACCTGCAAGCTAAAATAGACTTAAAAGCGACGATAGGATAGTTTCTTGAAAGCCACCGTTCAGACCATCCAACTGCCCATAAAGCCGACCGTTCCCGCCGAAATGCGCGGCCTTGTTCTTGAACAACCCGGCTCGATCACGCTCAAAAGAGTGCCTGTCCCAGAACCCGGCCCGGGTGAAGTCCTCGTCCAAGTCATCGCCGCCACCACGTGCGGGACTGACCTGAAGGCGTACCTACGAGGCCATCCCCAGATTCCCATGCCTGGCCTGTTTGGCCACGAATACAGCGGCGTCGTTGCTGCCGTTGGAGAGGGCGCTCCCTTTGCCGTAGGCGATGCGGTCATGGGAGTCCATTCCGCGCCGTGCCGCAAATGCCGCTGGTGCATTCGGGGCCAAGAGAATCTTTGCGAGAGCATCATGGCGACCAAGGTGCTCGGCTCCTACGCTGAATATCTGTTGGTTCCCGCTCACATCGCCCGCCTCAACTTATTCCCAAAACCAGATCACCTGTCCTTTGAATCGGCGAGCCTATTGGAGCCGCTGTCATGTGTTGCGCAAGCGCTTGAATTCGTTCCGAACCACGTTGGTGACCGGGTTCTGATTATCGGTCCAGGCGCCATCGGCCTCATGTTTGTTGCTGCCTTGAAGCTGCGGGGGTCTCAAGAGATCGTGCTTGCAGGACGGAATAAGGAGCGATTGGCTGTTGGCGAAGCGTTTGGCGCCAAAGTGGTCCATCCCGACGAGCCGACGCTTGAAAGGCAATTTGACGTCGTGATCGAGTGCACGGGCAGCGTGGAAGTCTGGGAGCGGAGTGTGCGCTACGCAAGGCGAGGGGGGACCTCGGTGCTGTTCGGCGGATGCCCTTCGGGTAGCACCGCAAGCTTTGACACCGGGCGACTCCACTACGACCAAATATCGCTCGTCAGCCCCTTCCACTTCGGTACCAGCGCCGTGCGAACTGCCCGAGAATGGCTGCTTGACCCGAGTTTCAATATGGAGCCCCTCCTCAGCGGTTCAAGAACCCTTGAAGAGGCGGCGGCGACATTTGACGATTTGAAAGGTGGGCGCGGCTTGAAGTACGTCTTCCACCCATGAAATTGGCCCGCTACGTCGGCGACGGCCGCATTGAAATCCGCGAAGAACCTGCGCCAGCCTGCCCGGTTGGCGGCCTTCTCGTAAAGACGCTGGCAAGTGGCCTCTGTTCAGGGGAGCTTATGGCTTGGTACATGGATCAAAAGATCCCCCATGTCCTTGGCCACGAAGTTGCGGGCAAGGTAATTGAAAGCCAGGACGACCGGTTTCCGGTAGGCAGCCAAGTCTTTGCCCATCACCACGCGCCGTGCATGAACTGCGAGATGTGTAGGAAACGGCTCTACGTCCACTGCTCCCAGTGGAAGAAAACTAAGCTCGTGCCTGGCGGGATGGCAGAAGTGTTCGCGGTCTCATCCGACAACCTAAGCGATACCCACGTCGTCAACGATCTACGACCCACCGATGCCGCTCTCATCGAACCCCTAGCCTGTGTAGCCAAAAGCATTCGGCTGGGACAGCCGGAAGGCAAATCTTACGCCGTTATCGGCCTCGGCGCCATGGGTCTCATGCACATGCTCGCCCTGCCGACTGGCGCAATTGGGTATGAAACGAGCGAGGCAAGAAGAAGGTGGGCCGCGAGTTTAGGTTTCCAAGCCAAGGTCCCGTCCGAAGCAACCCCCGCCGACGTCATCTTCGTCTGCCCCGGCTCGCCACAAGCGGTCAACCAGGCGATTCAGATAGCCAACCCTGGCGGCACGATCGTCCTTTTCGCTCCCATGCCTCCGGGCGGACCGGCGCCTATTGACCTCAATCCCGCGTATTTCAAGGATCTCAGCTTCGTCAACAGTTATTCGTGCGGACCAAATGACACACTCCAGGCCATCGAATGGATTCGCGCAGGAAAACTCAAGGCAGAGCACGTCGTGAGCGATTTCACAGGGATAGACGACTTGCCGAGGGCGTATCTTGCCATGAGAGCAGGCGACATACTCAAAGCGATGGTCGTATTTGAGTAAGCGCAATTGCTTAGACCCAAACAAGCCCCAGCAAACGTCAGACGCATGAAAGCATGATAAACACCTTGGTCCTGGCTATGGCTGTATTGCAGCAAGGCGGCGCGCCGCCTCCTGCACAAGTGCCCGCCAAGTCGCCTCCGGCGGTTGTCTTAAAGTCGCTACCAGCTCCAGACAAGGACCCTAAGCACCAAGCCGATCTCGATCGAGATGTGGCCGAAGGAAATAAATACGCTGTCGAAGTGCTGAAGCAGTATCAGGTCAGCGAAAACAAGGAGTACGCGGCGAGGGTCAACCGAATCGGCCAGGAAATGGCAGCGATTTCTAGGACCACGCCGGTCAATGCCAGTTGGGGTGATAAGCGCCTCAATCCCTTCAACTACGATTTCATTGTCATCAAAGGAACCGACGTCAACGCTTTCTCCCTTCCCGGAGGGCACATCTATGTGTTTGAAGGTCTATGCAAGTACGTTGAGACCGATGACGAACTCGCCGGCATTCTCTCCCACGAGATTTCACACGCTGCTTTTAGGCATGTTGCAACGCTTGAACATGAGGAGAGCAAGGTTGAACGGACGACATTGCCGTTGATCTTGGCTTCCATCTTAGCAGGCGGTGCAAATGGCGGAATTGCCGCCTTGCAGGTCGGCCGATTTGTTGGCCTAGCCGTGGGAAGCGGCTGGAGTTTGAAGGCTGAGCTCGCCGCCGATAGCGGAGGTTTCCAGTATCTAACCAAGAGCAAGTACAACCCAACCGCGATGCTCACGGTTATGGAACGGCTTGCGCGCGATGAACGGAACTCCCCAAAAGTCTCTTTGGGAATCTTTCAGAGCCATCCCCCGTCACGAGAACGGGCAGAAGCAATCCAAAACCAGATGGCTGCAGCAAATATCCCCATCCAGCGTTCGGTAGTAACCACTTCGCTCAGGGCAACTGAAAAGCCCGGCAACAACGGCACCATTGAAGTGTGGTTTGCCAACAGCAAAATCTACGACTTCGCCGGCGATGACGCGCTTAAGAGGGCCGATGAAGCAATCCCCAAGCTCAATGCAATGTTTGATAGGGCGCCGGAACTCTACGAGGTCCAAAAACAAGGTTCGCAAATCATCTTCGACCATGATCCAGTACTGGAGATCACGTCTGAGGATGCGGCGGCCGCAAAGTTAAAGGTCGACGATCTAACTAAACAAACGCTGCGGGCAATTCAAGGCTCGCTCTACGTCCTAGCCTTCCGAGTCTGGGACGATCGTTAGGCACCTTTCACCTTAGGCCATATGGCCCCTCAGTGCAACGCATTCGCGCCTGAACACGCTCAATGCCCCATGGAGCGTGTAAAGTAACCCAAGTGAATGTCGCCTCCATCGCCAATCTAACGGTCAAGTACGGCAACTTCACGGCTCTTGACCGATTGACGGTGGACATACCGGAAGGCTGCATCGGCTTGCTCGGCCCTAACGGCGCGGGCAAGACTACGCTCCTCAAGACACTCCTCGGATTCGTTGAACCAGCAAGTGGTTCAGGCACAGTTCTGGGACAAGATGTCCATACCGGCGGAAGATATATTCGCCAACGCGTGGGCCTGATGCCCGAGCAAGACTGCCATATCCCTGGCATGAGCGCCGTAAGCTTCGTCGCTTACGCCGGAGAGCTTGCAGGAATGCCTGCAGGGCAGGCGTTGCGAAGGGCCCACGAGGTGCTGGAATACTGCGGCCTCGGCGAGGCGCGCTATCGCAATGTCGAGACTTACTCCACCGGAATGAGGCAGCGTATCAAGCTTGCCCAGGCTCTAGTCCACGGTCCCAAACTGCTCCTACTCGACGAGCCCACCAACGGCCTCGACCCCGCCGGCCGAGTTTCCATGCTTGAGCTCATAAGGTCAATCTCGCACGGAAAGGAAGTCAGCGTTCTCGTTAGCAGCCACCTTTTGCCCGACATCGAAAAGGTGTGCGACCAGGTTGTCGTGCTGATGGGTGGGCACTTGAAAGCCACCGGCTTCATCAAGGATTTCAAGAAGATCGAGGGCCACCCGGTCGACGTTGAGCTTCGCGAGCCAAGCGCTCAGTTCGTCAATGCGCTTGCCATTGCGGGAGCTCGGTTGATTCACTCAAACAGCACGACCTATCGAATTCAAATGCCGGGCACGCCGGACGAGGTTCTCGTCAAAGTGATGGGCGTCGCCAAAGGCTGCAACGTCCAAATCCGAGGGTTCCAGGTGGCCGAGCGGTCACTAGAGGACGCTTTCCTGGAAGTCTTAGAACCGGGCAAACCGCCCATGCCAGAGGTGGCCCGTGGCTAGTACTCCTATCGCCGATCTTTCCTATCGCAACTACGATGGGCAGCTTGAAGCGCCAACTTTCCGCTGGTGGGTCGTCGCGAAAATGTCCATGCGCATGGCCATCAAGAAGCGCGGTTTCTGGGTGTGGTCCTGCATCTCGGCCTATTGGTATCTGATCCTCGGCGCGATCTACTACTTCGTGGACGTACTCGGACAGCAGAGCGCTGGCCAGGTCAATTTCATTTTCGCAAGCACCGTTTGGAAGGACAAATTTCTGGACGCCTTTTCGATCTCGCAGATGCTGCTCTTTATAGTGGCGCTGCTCATAGGTGTCGGCACCATTGCGAATGACAATCGGGCAAATGCGCTCTTGGTGTATCTGAGTAAACCGTGCACGAAGGCGGACTACCTCATTGGCAAGTGGGTTGCAATCTTCCTGCTGCTTCTCGCCGTCACAGCGGTTCCTGCCCTTCTGTTCTATGCCTACTGCTTCATGAGTTTCAGACAGTACGGGTTCGTGACTCAGGATCCCGCCTTCTTCTGGAAGCTTCTGTGCATCCTGCCTATTCCAGCGGCCCTGCACGCCAGCCTTTGCCTTGGCATCAGCTCGCTCTTCAAGCAAGGGCGTTTGGCTGGCGCTACTTACGCGGCTGTTTACTTTTTGACTCTGTCTTTCACCAAGGCGATGCAGGTCATTATCGTCATCAATTGGGTTGATGAGATGCCGCGGCAGGCGCGACGTCACGCGGTTAACGCGGCAAGCCACGCTCCCGAGCTTGTTCAATCCCTTTTCTACGGCTCTGTAGATGGCATACAAATCGGGCTCGCCAAAGTTATCCTAGGCACGAACGGGACGCCAATGTTCCCTGGTAACGGGTCGCCACCCATTCCGCATGCACCGAACGGGCTGGTATTCGGCGCTATTTATCTGATGGTGTGCGCCCTCTCAATTCTGGTTGCCTGGACCCGCGTTCGCGCGGTTGAGGTGGTGACCTCGTGATCAAACTCGAAGGAGTTTCGCGTTGGTACGGCCAGGTCATTGGTCTTAACGATGTCACTTGCGAGATCGGGCCAGGTCTCACCGCGCTACTCGGCATGAACGGCGCCGGCAAGAGCACGATGATGCGGATCATCACCGGCCAGATCAAGCCAACGACGGGCAACGTGCAGATATTTGGCATGGAGCCGTTCGCCAACCCCGAAGTCTATCGGCACATCGGCTACTGCCCAGAAATCGATAACTTCTATGAGCACAAGTCGGGGCGCGAATTCGTGACCTACCTCGCTCGGCTGTCCGGCTTTAGCGCCGCTGAAGCGCGCTCGCGAACAGACATGGTTCTTGAGAAAGTCGGCATGGCCGACCGGGCTGATCGCAAAATCGCGGGCTACAGCAAAGGCATGCGCCAGCGCATCAAACTCGCCCAGGCCATGATCCACGAGCCCGACATCATCCTTCTTGACGAGCCCCTAAACGGCCTGGACCCAGTTGGCAGGCGTCAGTTCATTAACCTACTTGCCGAACTTGCCGACGCGGGTAAGACCATCGTCGTCAGCAGCCACATCCTCTACGAAGTGGAGCAGATGACACGGTCTCTGCTGCTACTCCATCGCGGGCGTTTGCTTGCGACAGGCGACTTAAGGGTCATTCGGTCTTTGATCGACAAGCACCCGCACCAGGTTCGCATAGACACCGACGAGCCACGTCGTGCCGCCGAGCTACTTGCGGCCCTGCCCAACGTGGTCTCCTTTCGGTTCACGCCGGGAGGCGAAGCCTTGGAGTTGGAAGTGCGAGAACCAGATTCCTTTTACGACGCGCTGCCTGATCTCGTGATGAACAAGGGCCTTAAAGTGCACGGCTTCACAAGCCCCGACAACAACCTTGAATCGGTGTTCAAGTATTTGGTGGACGCGTAATGGAGCAATACCTAGTTGTTCAGGCTCTCAAAGATTTCCTTCGGCTAAGGAGGCTCTTCCCATGGCTTCTTCTACTCGCCTTCACATTTGGCCTGGGCGTCCTGTGGCATAGCCTCGCGCCGGGATCAAGGGCCGAGGATCAATATTCGCAAGTGTCGTCCATCCTCGTGTTCAGGATGCTTGCACTCGCCTCCGCGATTTACACAACCGCCATCGTCGGCCAAGAGGTCGAGCAGCGGACAATCGTCTATCTTCTCACCCGGCCAATTCCAAGATGGAAACTGCTGCTTACGCGCTACCTGGCGTCGGTGATCGTAGTCGCAGGGATTGGCGTTGCGTCGGCTTGGATTCTGTCTATCGCCGTGTACCACGGCAATGGTCTAAGCAATCCACTACTGGCAAAGGATATCGAAGCGCTCTGCATCGGGGCTCTAGCCTACGGCGCCCTGTTCCTCTTTGTCAGCCTTGCGATCAACCGATCCATGCTCGTCTGTCTGCTATTCGTCTTCGGCTGGGAGACGTCGGTGCCGAATATGCCCGGAGAACTTTATCGGCTCTCCGTTTTCAGCTACATCCAAGCCATCGCGGAGCATCCACAGGTCAATATTGGAAAGAGCCTGATGGCCTTCGTAAGTGGCTCGCTCGGCACGAACGTTGTTTCGGCCGGCACGGCGATGACAACGATGGCCCTGCTAGTCGTCGTGGGGCTAGGAGCCAGCGCCTGGTGGTTTACTCACTTTGAGTATGTGCCCCGGGAAGATGCCGAGTAATAGCCTGTCATCCCGAACTCCGTGTGAGATACTGTGTTGACTCTTAGTTTGTCAAGTTGCTCCTTGAATGAAGTAGCAATTCCTAGATCCGACAGCAAAAGAGATTCTAGCGAGTTTGTTCATGACTGCGCCAAGTGCGGAC
>JBBQMJ010000021.1:0-17706 GCA_038328815.1 Fimbriimonadales bacterium
CGAAGCTGAGTCATCGGAACCCCGTCTGATACCGGACTGATTGAACGGCCGAACTCTTGGAATCTTGTTGGCACACTAAGGCGCGCAGTACTTGGCGCACCGATCCCGACTTCACAGGCGCACCACGAGCGGCTCGGGCCACTTCTCGGTTTACCGGTTTTCTCCTCTGACGCATTGTCGTCTGTCGCCTACGCGACGGAGGCGATTCTTGGGATATTGATCCTGAAGAGCAGGGACGCCCTTCACTTTCAGATATTCATTTCGCTCGCCATTTGCCTGCTGATCATCATCGTCGCAATCTCGTACAACCAGACCATCCATGCCTATCCTTCTGGTGGCGGATCTTACATTGTTGCTAGCGAGAACCTTGGCGAAACTCCCGGCCTTCTCGCTGGCGCGGCTCTATTAGTTGACTACGTTCTCACCGTTTCCGTGAGTATCGCTGCCGGTGTCACTGCGATTACGTCCGCATACCCTGGCCTTGCTCATGAACTTGTGCTCCTGTGTCTTGCGTGCGTAGCCATAGTTGCGTGGGCGAATCTGCGCGGTGTGAAGGAATCCGGCTCGGTGTTCGCAGTTCCGACATACGCCTTCATTGTTGGCATGATGTTGCTGCTGGGAGCAGGCATCTTCAAGTCATTGACTGGCCCACACGTAGTGCAGACGATCTCAGCCGTCAAGGCTGGACATGACCTTGTGGGCAAGGAAGCTGGATTCCTACTGACATTCATCGTATTGCGTGCCTTTGCCGCAGGGTGCACGGCCCTGACCGGAATCGAAGCAGTGAGCAACGGTGTCCAGGCTTTCAAGGCTCCAGAGTCTCACAACGCCTCAAAAACCTTGCGTTGGATGGCGACGATCCTTACCGTGATGTTCCTTGGCACCGGTTACCTCGCCATTCACTTGCCCGTACTCACCCTAAACGATTCAACTGATCCGACATACATGACGCTGGTCGCGCAGATCGCTCACTGGGCATTTGATTCAGGGCCGACCCACAGCATCCTGTTCTATTTCATCCAGTGGTCCACTGCCCTGATTCTTATCCTTGCCGCAAACACGGCGTTCGCCGACTTCCCGCGCTTGGCGAGTTTGCTCGCTCGAGATGGATACTTACCGAGGCCGCTGGCAAGGCAAGGAGACCGCCTCGTATTCCACAACGGCATCATTTTCCTCGCGGGAGCAGCTGGCTTCATCGTTTGGTATTTCAAGGGCCAGTTGGATGGGCTCCTGCCACTTTATGCAGTCGGCGTTTTCACCGCTTTCACCCTTTCTCAGATTGGAATGGTCGTCCACTGGTTCAGCCTTAAGGGGCCGAACTGGAAACGAAGCGCTACGATAAATGGCATTGGGGCGGTTCTTACTTGCGTTGTTACCGCCATCATCCTGGTCACGAAGTTCTTGGATGGCGCATGGATAGTCACGGTGCTGTTGACTATTCTCTTCTTTATCTTCAAGTCAATTAAAACTCGTTATGGTTCGATCGCGCGCCAGCTAGCCATCGGTGATACCCCGCCGGGGATGCCGACTGCACACACATCAATTCTTCTTGTTCCGCGCGTGCATCGAGGAGTTCTTGTGGCCTTGGAATACGCCCTCCTCCTTGATCTCGACTGCCGAGCAGTCCATGTGGCTATCAATCGAAAGGCGCTTCCTGAGGTCATGGCGCAGTGGGAGCGCTATGGGGAAGGCGTGCCGTTAGATGTCTTGAATTCACCCTACCGCTCCTTGATCCAACCCGTATTGGAGTACGTAGATCGTCTCATCGACGAGAATCCTGAGCGATTAATCACCGTCATTGTTCCCGAGGCCGTGGCCTCGACTTCAGTGCACAAGTTACTTCAAGAAAACGTCGCCAACCAACTCAAACAATCGCTTGGTGAGCGTCAGATGGTCGTGGTCACCAACGTTCGCTACTTCCTCGACTAGCCTGTCAAATTCGGTAGTCCACCCGCCTCTGGGCGCTACGTATACTGCTAATATCTCCTAGCTCGCGCTTAGGCGCGTACCCTTTATGCTTCGTCCAACGAAGTGGTAGATAAATTGCATGGCTGACCGACCGAACTCCCAAAATCTGATTGGAAAGCTACGCCGAGTCCTATTAGGGGCTCCGATCCCGTCCTCCAAGGCTCACCATGAGCGGTTAAGCCCGTTGCTGGGACTTCCCGTCTTTTCATCGGATGCGCTCTCTTCGGTGGCTTACGCAACAGAAGCCGTCCTCGGCATTTTGATCTTGGGCCAGACAGTCAATCGGGAGCTACTCCACTACCAATTCTTCATTTCTCTGGCGATCTGCATCCTGATCATCGTCGTTGGCATTTCATACAACCAAACGATCCACGCGTACCCGCAGGGTGGTGGCTCGTATATTGTCGCCAGCGAAAACCTTGGTGAGACCCCTGGCCTACTCGCGGCCGGTTCAATCCTCGTCGATTACATCTTGACCGTCTCAGTGAGTACGGTTGCCGGCGTCACTGCTATCACGTCTGCTTACCCAACCCTCACTCCATATCTGGTGCCAATGTGCCTGTTTTGTGTGGCGTGCGTTGCTTGGGCGAACTTAAGAGGAGTGCGAGAATCCGGGTCAGTCTTTGCTGTTCCTACTTACGCCTTCATCTTTGGGATATTCGTTCTGATCATCTTCGGTAGCTACAAGGCGTTCACAACCCCGGCAGTGCATCAAGAAGTGGTCGCACCAGGTCTCCTCGGCAAAGAAGCCAGCTTTGCCTTCTTGTTCATCATCCTGCGTGCATTTGCAGCAGGTTGCACGGCCCTTACGGGCATTGAGGCCGTGAGTGACGGTGTTCAGGCGTTCAAGCCGCCGGAATCGCACAACGCGTCAATTACCCTTCGGATCATGACCGTGATCCTCACACTCATGTTTCTGGGTACCGGCTACCTGGCGATGCACTTGCCAACCCTGACTTTCCACGATGCCAACGACCCCCAATATCGAACACTTGTGGCTCAGATTGCCCAATGGGTATTTGGTTACCAAACCAAGCCGTTCCTGTTCATTCAGTTCTCTACCGCAGCCATCTTGATCCTCGCCGCTAATACAGCGTTCGCAGACTTCCCAAGGTTATCAAGCTTTCTAGCCCGAGACGGTTATGTCCCGCGCCCCCTGGCTCGGCAAGGTGACCGGCTCGTGTTTCACAACGGCATCATGTTTTTGGCTATCGCCGCTGGATTTATCATCTGGTATTTCAAGGGCCGATTGGACGGGTTGCTGCCGCTTTATGCCGTCGGTGTTTTCACCGCGTTCACGCTTTCACAGTTCGGCATGGTTAAGCACTGGTTCAGGCTGAAAGGCCCCCACTGGAAGCAGAGCGCAACGATCAATATGATCGGCGCGGTGTTGACGCTGATCGTGACCGCCATTATTCTCGTGACCAAGTTCTTGGATGGAGCCTGGATCGTAACGATCCTTTTAGCTCTTCAATTCATCCTCTTCAAGTCCGTCAAGCGGAGATACCTTTCTATCGCAAAGCAATTAGCGATAGGCAACACTCCACCAAAGATGCCCGCGGCACATGTATCCATCCTGCTGGTACCGCGTGTTCACAGAGGAATCCTTGCCGCCCTTGAATACGCGCTGCTACTGGACCTTCAATGCCGCGCCGTTCACGTGGCAATTAACAAGAAAGCCCTTCCCGAGGTTATGGCAACATGGGAACGGTATGGAGAAGGAGTGCCCCTGGATGTACTCAACACTCCCTACCGCTCATTGATCCAACCGGTCTTGGAATATGTCGACCGCCTCCTGGAAGAAAATCCAGATCGAATTATCACAGTCATCGTGCCAGAAGCAGTAGCCTCAACCTGGCTCCATAGCCTGCTGCAGGAAAACGTTGCCAACCAGTTGAAGCAAGCCTTGGGGCTAAGAAAGAACGTCGTCGTCACGAACGTTCGCTATTTCCTCGACTAACCACTCTGCGATTCCGTACAATGGCTTAGATGACTGAAACAATCGACGTCTTTAAGAAGAACTATCTGGTTGTGGGACTCGCCGATGATGCGATTCAAGAGATTGCGGCGCTTGCCGAAATCAAGACGTTCTTTGGAAATGACTTACTGATCAAAATGAATGACAAGAGCAGCGACCTCTTCGTTATTCTTGATGGCAGAGTAAAAGTCATCACTTCGACCGGGGATTACCTAGCCGACATCGGTCCTGGAAGCGTGTTAGGAGAGGTTTCGCTCATCGACGACCAGCCAAGGTCGGCCGACGTCATCTGCGTTGGCACAGTAAAGGTGGCGAAAATTCCTGCCAAGCAATTACGAACCCTAATGAACACCAAGCGGGAAATGGGCTTTGTCGTCCTCGCAAATCTTGCACGGGTGCTTTGCGGCCGTCTCCGCACTGCCAGTAATCGCATCGAAACATTAGTGGCCCAAGACACTTGGCGAGGGTCTTTGTAGCTTCGGCTTTGACATAACGTTCTTTCAAGAACATCAAACCCAAAAATCTGGCCAGCCGTGGAATAAGGTGCTTGGCTGAAACGATTCACCGTGCGCGAAATGCGCAATAACCAAGACCTAGTAAAAGTACTGGGAATCATGAGGGCAACCTCACAGCCGCCACAGATTCGCATTAAAACTGCCGACGATCATGGAATAGACCTTATGCAAGGTGGAATGCGCGCTGGGTGGGCAATGGCTGCCCGAAGTTCGCATTTTGAATCGTTGGAGGAACTGAAAGAGATGTCGAGAAAGGCGTTCACCCTAATCGAGTTGCTAGTGGTCATCGCGATCATCGCGATCCTCGCTGCTATCCTGTTCCCTGTTTTTGCACAGGCCAAGATTGCGGCCTTGAAGACCGCTACGCTCAACAATTTTAAGCAAGTAGGCACTGCAATGGTTTTGTACGCCGGTGACAACGACGATACATATCCTCTGGCATGGTCCCCGGACACGACTAACGGTGTTTGGCGCTCGGTCGCCGGATCTGGTGGCACCGCCGCTTACGTGATTTCGTTCCCCGCAGGGTGGCGTGGCGGCGCATTTGGTGGCCTTCGCCAGCAAGAGGACTCCGTCATGTGGGCAAACTCGATTTTGCCTTACGTCAAGAACGGCAATGTCTACGAAGCGGCCGGTATTTCCAAGTTCCGATCCAGCGACCCCACAATTCAGAACGACTACGTTGTGAACCAGGGCAAGTTCTATGCGACGAGTCTTACCTTTAACGGCATGCTCCATTCGTTCAGCACGTCGGCAGTAGCCAGTCCCTCGCAGCATCCCATGCTTTGGCAGGGAATGTTCAAGCGGGCTTACGACGGTTTTGCGCGAACCAATCCCGAACTGGATTGCTACGATTTGGCGACGCCCTGCCGCTTTGGCGGCAGTCAGTACCCCCAACAGGGCGCATGGGCTCGGACCTCCCCAGGTTATGGATACGTTTGGTTTGGCGCCGTGAACCCTTACGGCACTGCCTGGATTTACGGCCATGGCATGCACTTTATCCAGGACGACACGTCAGCGAGGTTCCAACAGATCTCGGCGCCGGCGATGTCTCTCACGGGAACCGCTGCAATCACGCGGCTCGGAAGTGTGAACACGCGCCAGCCGTTTAGCCGCCTGGATACTGATCCAGGTTCCGCGCCAGGTTCTCCGTTCTACTCCGCTGACTGCGATGCAAACCTTGACGGTATGCCTCCAAACGATGACGGAATGACCTTGAACATCGCGTACGATTGCTTCTTTAGGCCCGACAGCCAGTATTCGTACACCCAATCCAGCGCTTCAGATTACTAAAGACGCGAATCGGAAGCGAAGGCCAGCCAGAGTTCTCTCTGACTGGCCCTAAGGCTTTTAGCGGCCTCGAAACTGCCTGTTGGCAAATTGGTCCGAAGATATCGTTGAAACTGTGGCACGGCCCCCAGGCCCCTTAATTCCAGCGACTCGTGGAATCACCTCATCGTACAACTTTGCTAACGCAGCTTCAGGGGAGTGTCCGTAAGCTTGGGCTGCTCTGCCTAACGATTGAACGCTAGCGCTGTAATAGACGTGATGATCCTCGCGGATTTGGCAAATCGTGACCTCGAAGGAGCGAACTTCGACGGCATCGTTATTATTAGTTTGTGTTGATATAGGCATTTAGCTAAATCACCCTCTCCGTTGAGGGGTCATTGGGTAAAAGTTCGCTTCATTTTCGGCTAGGACCAACTACAATACTGACCGCAAGTACAAGCCATCTTGGTCAGCCAAGAATAAAGCGTATGGCAGTGTACATCAAATTGTAAATTAGGCCAAGAGCCAGTTGTATTACTGAATGCCATTTTGATGCCATAATGCGCGTGTTACGCTTTCTCAACTGCTTTAACGCTTCAGATACGGGCTTCGGCTTCCTCTTTAGTGCCACGCGGATCGGAAACGGAAACGATGAGCGAGGCTCAATCGAGTCCTCGTTGGGAGGCCATATGGCTAATAAATCGCTTTATGTAGGCAATCTTTCCTACTCCACCACGGAGGAGGGACTTACTGCCGCGTTTGCACCTTACGGAGCCAGCAGTGCGAGGATCGTTGAGGGTCGCGGATTCGGTTTTGTTGATATTGATGCGGACAAGTTGGACACGGCAATTGCCGAAATGCACAACAAGCAGCTCGATGGAAGGACGCTAACCGTTAACGAGGCAAGGCCTCGTGAGCCACGAAGTGGCGGCGGCGGTGGTGGCGGTGGCGGACGTGGTGGCGGTGGCGGCGGCGGTCGCTGGTAAGACTAGTCTGACAATTTAGGCGCCGTCGGTCCTCTGTAAGAAGATGGACGGCGGCGCCATTTGCAATATCATAAGAAACCCAAAGCAACCATTAGGGATATTTCCCGTCGTAAATGTTGCGTTTTCACCTGCTGCGAGTGTGATCTCAAATTCAGGGCTCTTGAACATCCTGTTAGTTGTTTGAAGGATGTGTGTTCCGGCGGGGATATCTTTGTCCACAGACTGCCCGAATTTTAGGTTTGCGATCTCTTTTCCATCGAGGATGACGATCGTCTCCCTAAACTTAATATCTCGCGCATCGTTTCTAGACACGATCAGCCGCGAGCGGTTATCCATTAAGCACAGTTTACTTGGCCTAGCTCCCAAGTTAGAATGAACTCCATGCCTCCAGATTTCCAATCCGGAGGCATACTTGCCCCAACCTGGGCCTAGTTGCTTGCCTGTATTCGCTTCTGATACTTTCGGTAGAGGTCGGTGAAGTGGCTCTTCAAGACGACGGGCTTCCCGTTAATGAATTCGCGCACCACGTGGGTGGACATCTCCATCGGATCGCCATCGGTGAGAATGACGTTCGCAACCTTGCCTTTCTCGAGGCTTCCATAGGCGTCGCCGATCCCAAGAATCTCGGCCGCGTTGATCGTCAGAGCTTTCAATGCGGCGTCTCGGGATAGCCCAAAGGCACAGAGGATGCCAGCCTGATTCGGCAGGTCAATCGAAAGTGAAGAATCGCCGGCTTGCAAGGCGAATTTGACGCCAGCGCGCTCCATTAAGGCTCCCGCTGCGTAAGGCGAGTCGTACGGATCGAATTCCTCTTGTGGCTCGGTTTCGCCGGGGCACGACATGCCGGGAGCGCTGTAAAGCACGGGAATCTTGCGGTCCGCAAGCAGCTTTGCGACTTTCCAGGCGTCTCGCCCGCCCGCGATGATTGCCTTAAGGCCTTGCTTCTTGGCCAAGGCTAAAGCTGCCCTTATGCCGGCTTCGGAATTTACGTGGAACACAACCGGCTTTTCGCCATTAACATAGGGCATCATCGCTTCAAGCTTTGCTTCAACTGGGATGGAGGAGTCGGCCTTGCGAGCATCTGAGTACCGTTTTGCCGCCTCAAATTGCTCCGCAAGCTCCAACCTCGTTTCCGCGACTGCCTTTTCCCGTTTATCCAGATCATCCTTGGTGAGCGAAGCTCGCTCAGAAGCTGACGGGCCGTCCGGGCCGTATACGTCGAGCGAAACCTTGTTCTGAATCATCATCTGCTCGCGCGTATAACCTGCAAGGTTGATAAGCGCACCCTGGCCGCCGATGAGCGTGCCGCTTGGTCGAACGAAGCAACTTGTGATACCAGCGCACCGCGCGATCGCGAACCTGACTGATTCAGGGTTGACCGTCGTTAGCGCCAGCAGATCCGGCTGATACGGCCCATTTTCTTGAGCGTCCTCCGTTGCCGGGTTCTCGCCGACCTCGCTCATGCCCATGTCGGAACCAGCATCAATGAAGCCCGGATAGACGTGAAGGCCCTTTGCCAAGAGGACAACGGAATGCGCTGGAGCCATAAGCTCCGGCCCGCCCACTCCGGTTATGTGGCCATTCTCAATAAGAACAACCCCGTTTGGAATCTCAGGTCCAACAGCGGGGTGTACAGTCGCGCCGACAATCGCGTATCGATCGGCCCACTGAATGGGTGGCTCCAAATCTGCAGCTTGTTGCCCCGACTTCACGGTTTTGACGACGGTAGAGGTTCCGTCCACTCCAAAAGCGTCCCGTCTCTGGAAATAGACTTCGCCATCGATCAACGTCATCGAGCATTTTGTGAACACGCTGAGCGGGTGGCCGTCCCAGATGCTAATGTCAGCGTCCTTGCCGACCTCAATGCTTCCAACAAACTTATCAATACCGATTTGCTTCGCCGGGTTGATCGTGATGAGCTTCAACGCGTCGTCCTCGGAGAGACCATATCGCAGCTCGCGGCCAGCGTCCTGCGTGAGAGAAACGAGACCCGAGAAAGTATCCGTATTGACGGATGTCAGGACCCCCGCTTGAACGCAGAGCGCCGCACTCATCGGGATCGAATCCATCACTTCAGCCTTATATGCCCACGCTTCACCGAATAGCGAGACAGGGACATGAGCCGCTGCGAGCTCGGGAGCGATTTTATAGCCCTCAAGCGCATGTTGCATGGCGCCGATCTTGAAACCGAATTCCTGGCTTAGGCGCACCATCATCAGCATCTCGTCTTGCCGATAGCTATGGCACTGAACCCAGATTTTGCCTCTCAGGATGTCGGCAAGCGTTTCGAGGCGAACGTCCTTTCGTGGGGGCGCGCCAGTGGGATTGGCATTATAGTCGTCCCAAAGCTTCATGTAAGCCTTGGCGTCGGTAAATGCGCGGCGATAAACTGACTCCACTCCCATGCGGGTCTTGGGATAGCGCGTGGCGTTAATATCGAATTTCTGCGTAACGTTCTCGCCGAGGGCAAACTTGATCATCCTTGGCGCGCCAACGAACGGCAGTTCGCTGGCTGGATGTCGATAACGTGACTTGATGACAATGCTCTGCCCGCCAATAGCATTGGAGCTACCGTGCAGCAGCATCGTGCTCGTGATACCGTTGGCCAGGTTGAAGAAGAGGCCATCCTGGTCGGGCGAGAGAACGTCGGCGATGGCAACGTCCGCAGAGATACTGTCGAAGTATTCGTTCGATTCGGATTCGCCACGGTGCGAGTGGGCATCAATCAGTCCGGGCAAAACGATCTTGCCCGTTGCGTCAATTACCTTCACGCCGTCAGGGGGGACAAGGTCTTTTCCAAGACCAGCTATTTTGCCGTTCCGAATAAGCACGTCGCCATCAAAGGTGCCGTTCGTGATGGTGTAGACCTTGCCTCCCTTAATTAGGCAGCTTCCGCCTGTCACAAGGGTGGGTTTGCGGTTAGCTAGGAACTCGGAGGGGTATTGGGCGGTTGCCGCGCAGGCAAGGGCTCCAATCGAGCAGATAAATGAGATTCTCTTCAAAGCCCTTCGCCTCCAAAGCTCTGCCGGTTGCTAAATGGAGCTGGTGTCCGTTCAGGGTCAATCTTGCGGCCGTCGATATACAGAATCTTCACCTTTGTCTTCTCGTCGAGGAAATCCCCGCTCATTACAATCACGTTTGCGATCTTGCCGGGGTCGATGCTACCAAGCTGCTTCTCAACTCCGAAGAGCTTGGCTGGGTTGAGGGTTAGGCCGCTGAGGGCGCCGTCCGGTGTAAGCCCCTGCTTCGTCGCCTTGCGGATATTTCCCAGGAATTCTGAAAGCGACTTAGTCCCTCTCGAAGAAAAAGCGAAGGTGATGCCAGCCTTCTCAAGAACACCCGCGTTTCCGGCTCTCTCCAGCCATAACCTTTCCCTTTCCTGAACCCGATCATCTTGCTCCTTTACGACAGTCTCGTCGACTTTGGGCTCCTCTTTCTTCGGTTCGGGCACCGCCGGCTTTGTCGCATCTCCAGGCTTTGTCGCATCCGCTGGTGGTGTTTCTTTTGGAGGCGAAGGCTCAGGCAGAAATCCAACGCTCAGGATGACGCCAGCACTGCTTGCCTTGATGCGGTCAATTCGCCTAAACGCCTCGCCCGCTCCAAGCAGGATGGGGTGCAGTTTGAATTGGTCGGCTAAGTCCAGGTCGTGGTCTATCCGCGCAGAATCATCGGCTTCAAGAAGGGCTGGAGTGGTGCCGTCAAGAACCGATTGAAGCTCCTGGAGGCCAGGATCATCAGGCGGACGCTTGCCTCCTGCGGTTTTGAAATTGGTTTGAAGCTGTCTGTACCACTGCGCGTCCATGAGGGTTTGCCTCGCGACACTGAATCCGCCGAGTTCGGTTCCAGGATAGCTTCCGCCCCCGCCGGCAGTTAGCCGGATGCCAAGGGCGGCCTCCGGAACGACAACACTCTCTCGCCGGGGTCTTCCTCCGACATCGATAAGTGCCGCAAAACCGCGGAAGATTCCGTCTTCTGGAAACGCCAAAACCGAAGTGAAACCTGCCGAACGGTATCCCTTCCATGTGTCGTCATCTGGCTGATAGAGAGCCGCGGCCATCAGGTCGGCGTGGATTGCCGGGTGGGTCAGGCGCATGGCGGTAGGCACGTCTTGTGACGTATCGGCTACCGTGTCCTGTCGAGGTCTGGCATCGGGCGCCTTCAAGCCTTTGCTTGTGCCAGCGTCAATGAATCCTGGGTAGACGGTTAGCCCCGTGCCATCAAGCACGTCCGCGCCCGCAGGAACAGTGACATTGGCGCCGACGGCGACAATCAGGCCGTCGCGCATGACAACAGTGCCCTTTTCAATAACTCGCCCCGCGCCCTGGACGATCTTCGCGCCAACGATAGCCTGGATTGTTAGCACCGGTCTATCGACCTGCGCCCCGACTAGAGCGCAGATTGAAGCCGCAAGCACAGCAGTGGAAATACGAATCGAACCAGACATCAAGCCCCCAAGAACAGCCGGTCCTCAGACAGCGGCATGCCAGAGTTTTTACCGCCTTTACAGCCGTATTAGTTGCCGTGAAATGGGGAAAGGTGAATTTGGTTAACCTAACGCTGTCATTACGAACTCCGTGTGAGGAATCTGGAAGTCAGGGATACTGGCTTCTTTTCAGTACAGCCACAAAACCGAGGATTCCGCGAAAGCAATTAGCTGCTCCACCAAGATTCACAAGGAGTCCGGAATGACAAATATCTTTCATCCCAGAAATCGATCCAACAAGGCCATGTTATCCCTAGCCGCCTGCGCACCACGGGCAAATAGGGCGGGGACGTTTTCAGCATTATCGAGCGCGGAAAGGTCCTTTGGCAAGGGCGGGTCAATCCGGACGTATTCGCCAACGGGCATCAACCTGGTCATGTAATCGTGAACGCCGTCGGATTGAGAAGACATCACGAGAGGCACCAGCCCGGCACCCCAACCGACCAGACCCCGCTGCAAACCGTAACCCACATCCTTCCCCCAAACAGGCCTTCCGCACCCCAGCGATAGGACCCGTTGATCCTGAAATGCTGGTTTGCCTGATAGGCCACTAGCCTCGATTGCAGCGAGAAGGCTAGGATTGTTCGCCCACAAGGCACCATCAACAAATGAACTCCCATCGATGGTCTTACTTGGGAAGAATCCGGGTGCCGCTGCGCTGGCCAGGATCACCTCAGTGATACGTAAAGACCTATCGCTTACGGAGTTCGGCAGATGATGGCTGCGAAACACCCGCGGCCTGCCGGTAACTACGTCCAGAGAAGCAATACAGAGGGGATTGACAACCTCCCCGAGCGTGACGCCGCCCAAGGTCGATTCAAGAACGCTCTTCAACTCATCGTGTGTGTAGGCAGGCAGAGCCCAGCCTTTGAACGAAAGGGCACGCTTAGCGAAGCTGCCTTCAGCCTTAGTGAAAATCGCGCTAGTGTGCTTCTGAAAGAGGTTTGCCACGTCTGAAGCGTGAAGCCCAATGGCCAGTGCCCCCGCGATGATCGCGCCCGTTGACGTACCTGCATAAAGGTCCGCGTGCACCTTCTTGGAAGTCTCCGACTCCCAAAGGGCAAGCACTCCCGCCGGAATCGCCCCCCGAACCCCGCCGCCATCGATCGCTAAGACAAGCACGTCGATAGGTTACGCGTTTTGGCCGCCCGAGGATTTACTTTCCCTTTGCCCTCCTCCTCTTGGAGCGATTCCGTGTCGCGAGAGGAGGAGGTGTCGACCTCCGGGACGACGGAGGCGGTCAACTCCGGAACCGAATCAGTCCCTACAAAGCGGGTTGTCTAATCCAAAATCAGGTGCCGCTACCGACTACAATGTTAGTGGTTCGCGAGCGGCCCGACAATGAAAACGATAACCCGAGGAGTCCACCTCCTAGATTCCCATACCGTAAACCAAATCGCTGCCGGCGAGGTTGTCGAGCGGCCAGCCTCGGCGCTCAAGGAACTCCTGGAAAACGCGATTGACGCAGGCGCCACGAAGATCGAAATCGACCTCGCTAACAGCGGTAAATCGCTCATAAGGGTCAGCGACAACGGCGAGGGAATGTCCTTGGAGGACGCCCGTCAGGCTTTGCAAAGGCATGCGACATCGAAAATTGGCTCGGTAGACGACCTATTGACAGTCAAGACCCTCGGATTCCGCGGAGAAGCCCTCCCAAGCATCGCGTCCGTTTCTCGACTGTCGCTCTCAACGGGCACCGAAGATGGCCTGAGAGCTGTCCTCAAAGTCGACGGCTCAATCATTCACGAACCTGCCGCCTCACACGGCCCGAAAGGAACTGAGGTGGTTGTCGAGGACTTGTTCTTCAACACACCGGCCCGATTGAAGTTCTTGAAGTCCGATACGACGGAGCTCGGCGCTTGTCTGGAAGTCGTCTCCAAATACGCCATTGCCTATCCTCACCTGGCCATAACTCTGCGGCACAACGCGCAATTGGCAGTCGAAACAACCGGCGCGGGCGATATGTTGGAAGCCATTTCACACGTATGGGGAAGGGAGCTTGCGCGAAGCCTTGCCGAGGTTCGTACGACGATCGCCGGTCTGGAAATCAGTGGCTTCGTCAGTCCGCCCCACGTCACCCGTCACACGCGGGCGTATCAATATTTAACGATCAACGGCCGACCCGTGCGCACCCGCACGCTTATGGCGGCCCTCGATCAGGCATATCGAGACCTCACTCCGGAAAAGCGCTATCCCATCGTCGCTCTCAGCATCGAGATGGACCCCTCGCGGCTTGACGTTAACGTGTCGCCGACGAAGAGCGAAGTCAAGTTTCAGCAGGAAGGCGCTGCCTTTGACGCTTTGCGCGTAGCCGTCAAGTCGGCACTGATGGAGCACGGCATGATGCCTGCCGCAGGCGCTGTGGCGGCGGCTAACGAGGCGCTTGCGGCAGCAAGGCCGCCGTCGGTTTGGGGATCGATCGACCTCACTGAGTTGACGATTAACGCCCAGGCTCCGCTGACCACCATGTCCGTGCCGATGCCGGAATCTGGTGTTGAGGCTCCGTTCGCGGTCGTCCAATCCGAACGGTATCCGTTTGGCGAGTTGCTCGAGGGATTGAGGGTGCTAGGCCAGGCGATGAACACGTTTATCATCGCCGAAACAGCCCGGGGGATCGTGATCATTGACCAGCATGTAGCGCACGAAAGGGTGTTGTACGAATACCTTTGCGGCCTAAAGGGACCCGGCGCGATTGAGAAGCAGGCTCTTCTTACGCCAGTCACGCTTCACTTGGATAAGCGCTCCGCAGTCTTGTTCAAGGATCGCATTCATGAGGTTGAGGCGGTTGGTTTTGATCTAGAACCGTTCGGCGGCGAGAGCTACATCGTCCGAGCAGCACCAGCGGCGCTGAGGGGTAAGGACCCGGTTAAGGTACTGCAGGATATGGTTGACGAACTGGTCGAATCCAGCGTGACACGCCGCTTGGTCCCGACCAGAGAGCAGATTTGGATTACGTCGTCGTGCAAGATGGCCGTGAAATCAGGCGACCCGCTCAGCATGGCGGAAATGGAGAAGCTGATCGTCGACCTCTCGACCACAGAAAACCCTTACATGTGCCCCCACGGCCGCCCAATTACCATTACGCTAGGCAAAGACGAGCTCTTCAGGAAGTTCAAGCGCACATGATCATCTTGGGGATCGACCCCGGTTTTGGTCGCGTGGGCTATGGCGTCATTCGAAAGGAGGGCTCCAGGCTAACAACCCTTGGCTATGGCCTAATAGAAACGCCCCAGATCCCCATGCCCGACCGTATTCGGCTGGTTCACGAGCGAGTTCTCGAGTTGATTGACGAATATAAGCCAGATGCCATGGCGACGGAGCGGCTGCTGTTCACCGTCAACAAAACGACGGCCATGGACGTCGCCAAGGCGCTTGGCGGGATACTGCTGGCCTGCAGTCAAAAGGGCCTGCAATGGAGCGAATACAGTCCGCCCGAGGTGAAGCAGTCGGTGGTCGGGAACGGGTCGGCGGAGAAGAAACAGGTGCAATTTATGGTGGCGAAGCTGCTTGGACTGCCGGCAGCGCCAAAGCCTGATGACGTGGCAGACGCGCTCGCTATCGCGATAACGCACGCGTTCCGGGCGAATACCGTGGCCGCATTGAAAATGTATAAACAAACTCTTTCCCGATGAACTGCAGCTCAGGCATGGATCATAGTTTGCCATGCTGAGGTTCCACAACGTGCAGCGCACTGCGCGATGATGGAAGGATGCGGGCGTTGAGCATCCGAAGCGCAGTAAACTGGACCCATGCTGGCTTGCAAAACGGATTTTGGAGTCAACGCGACCGACTGTGTTCGGCAGCCCGAGGAGTTGAACCGAACGACGTGGAAGGATGCAGCACGAAGCCTTGACTTGGCCAGACCGAGGATTGGATCGAAGTCGAGAATTGCCGAGCGAGATGTTGTGAGGCATGGGTCTGTTCACGGGGTACCAGGGGTGCAGCCAAGAATTTGGCGAGAGGGACCCGAATTCGACCTGCTGACATCCTTCCTGCAATCACTTTCCCTTAGTGTCCCAAGGGGAGCGCGTGTAAAGCTTTTTCACCAGCCTAGGCTTGAGAGTGGCTTTCCCGACGCGGTCTTGGTCGTCTGGCGACCATCGGTAGCAAAGAAGTGGCCCGCCCAACGAGGTCAACTGAAACCGTTCGATCTGAGGGTGCTTCACTATCTCACGTTGGTAGGCAATCTATCGGATAGCGAGCTTCATGTCGTATTTGGTCACCAGGTGAGGAAGGCAGTGGACCGGCTGATCGCTAGTGGCACTGTCTTGAGAAGACGGGATACTGTCTGCCACCAGAGGCTTGATGCAATATTTGCCGTCAGTAAGATCGTGGCCGTGGAGGCCAAGATGCGAGACTGGCGCGGTGCCCTGGACCAGGCTGTTCTCAACACCTGGTTTTCCGATGAATCATGGATGTTGATGCCCCACGGAGTGACTCAACGCATCGCGAACGAGTGTCATGCCTATTCTGGAGTTCGTTGCGTTTCGCCGGAAGACATCGTGCACGATTTCAGGAGTGCAGATTGCTCCGCGAAGCCAGTCTCCTATGCATCCTGGATGTTCAACGAGTGGGCATGGCGACTTAGCTTGAGAGACCAGAATGTTGAAGTCCACCACGATTAACGTTCCCTGGATAGAAAGCCAATTTCCCCAGTTGAGCGGGCTTCACGCGCTGACTCCTGGCGGGCAGAAGATCGTGCTTGGCGCGAAGCATTCGACTCACGGTGAGGTGGTACTCAAGCTATACAAAGATGCAAGCGACCCGAAGCGAATCCAGCGCGAAATTTCTGCTGCACAACAACTGCACGGCTGCCGAGTCCCGACGATCCATGAGACAGGCATCGTCAACCACGCGCTTGGAGACGTGCCTTGGTTGATCGAAGATCGCCTAACTGGTACCAGCTTGAGGGATCGGTTGGCCACCAGCACCTTATCTCCCGTTGAAACGTTCCTCCTTGGGCTTCACCTGCTCCAAACCTTGGCTGCGGCTGAGCAATTGCGAATCGTTCACCGAGACGTTAAGCCAGACAACATCATCATCGATGCGAACGGTGAGTTTTGGCTGATCGATTATGGCTTCGCAAGGCATCTTGAACTGAGCGCCTTGACTGCCGCTGGCCTTCCGATTGGACCTTGCACTCCCGGTTACGCGCCGCCTGAGCAGTTCAGGAATCGACAACCCGAAATCGACGGACGCGCCGACCTGTTTGCTCTGGCGGTAACCATGTTTGAATGCTTCACTGGTGGAAACCCGTTCAGAGCCGGAGCCATGAACAACGGCCAGATTTTTGCGAACGTCGAGAACTCGGACTTGCCATTATTACTGTTGCCATGCAAGAACCCGGCCGGGTTCTCGGACTTCCTCTCTTGCCTTTCGCGCAAGAGACGCGATCAGCGACCGCGAACGGTCAAGGATGCTTTGGACTGGATGGAGGACCTTGCCAGGCAGGAAGGCATACTGTGAAGCATGCAGCTGGCGATCCACGACGGCATGTTCATGCGAACGGCGGAACGGCGCATAAGGGCAAGACAGGTTAGGCATCAGATGGAACTATCGTTGCAATTCGGGTTCGGCATGATGGAGCACAGTAAGCGGCTTGTTGCCGACAATGGTGGCGGGCTTGTCATCCTAAGCCCCAGGGACCTAGATGATGAGCAGCTGGAGCGTCTTTCGCGCTCGCTCAACAAGTTGGAGGGCGGTCAGGTGGTTCTCGACCCGCAGTTCTACCTTCCGTACGCGGACCACTTTCGCCTGTGCGAGCACGAATATTGGCCGCAAGAGTTCTCAAGTGGCGGGTTTTTCGGCGGACCGGGGCAAACTAGCTTGCTTAGGAGTCTGAAGGTTCTGAATGACCGCCTCGGCACGTCGATGTTCATCGTCCCAGCCGAGCTGTCCCTCGGGGTTGATGACGACTGGGTTGCAGTCCAGTCGAGCATGCTGGACGAGGCACGAAATATTGAGAAGGACAAACCTGTTATCCAGACTATCGCGCTCAATGAAGAAGCGACACGGAACAGTGATGGCATCGGCTTGATTCTCGATGCCGCTGAGAAGAACACGGCTGGCGGGTACTACATCGTGGCCGAACACCCGAGAGGCGACTACCTCGTAGCTGATCCTAGCTGGATTGCGAATATCTTGGACCTTTGCGCTGGACTAAAACTGCTTGGTGCCACCGTCACAATCGGATACAGTAACCACCAATTGCTTTGCGCTGGGGCCGCAAAAGTAGACTACATCGCATCGGGCACGTGGATGAATGTCAGGTCGTTTCCACCCGAGAAGTTCAAGCAGCAGGTCGAGGATGAAGTCCGTCAGCGGGCGACATGGTTCTATTGCCCGAGGTCGCTTTCAGAGTACAAGATTCCGTTCCTCGTGGTTGCTCAGAGAACGGGCGTGCTTCAGCACATGAAGCCAGAACCGCCTTGCTTGCCCGAGATTGAGGCCCTGTTCTCGGGAACCTTCGCACTGTCTGAGCAGGCTTCGTTTAGGCACTATCTAACC